>DAOWID010000443.1 GCA_030641115.1 Planctomycetota bacterium
AAACTAATTAGTGTCCATTCGTGTTCATTCGTGGTTAATTACATATCAATCTGTGTTTATTCGTGGTTTTTGTTTATGAAAATCCGTTTCAATCTCGTACATTCTTGCTATTCGCAACAACTTGTCCTCGGCAAAGGCTGGGGCAATTATCTGCAGACCGATCGGCAAATTATCCTCATCGAAACCACACGGGACACTAATGGCCGGGATGCCAGCCAAATTGGCGGCTATCGTGTAGATATCCGAAAGATACATTGTCAGAGGGTCATCGATCTTTTCGCCAATTTTGAAGGCAGTTGTGGGCGAAACCGGCATCATAGTGCAATCGCACTTCTCGAAGGCCTTGGCAAAATCACCACGTATCAAATTCCTGACTTTGAGCGCCTTGAGATAATAGGCATCGTAATAGCCGCTCGACAGAGCGTAAGTTCCAAGCATGATGCGCCGTTTTACTTCTTTGCCGAATGCCTCTGCTCGGGATTTGGAATAGACCTCGATATAGTCGCTTGGATTTTCCGTCCGATGTCCATAATGTACGCCGTCATACCGTGCAAGATTGCTCGAGGCTTCGGCGGTAGCTATTACATAATAGGCAGCAATTGCATAATCCAGATGAGGCATGTCAACCTCTATGACCTCGGCACCGAGGCTTTTATATACTTCGAGCGCGTCAGCCAAGGCCTTTCGCACATCCTCAGCAGCGCCAGCGGTGAACTGTGGCACAGTCGCTATTTTGAGACCTTCCACCGGCTCATCAAGTTTTTCGAGATAATCACAGACGGGAGCAACCGCTTCGTCAACGCTGGTACTGTCCGCCGGGTCGTGGCCAGCTATGACGTTCATCATCAACGCCGAATCAGCTACTGTGCGTGTGATTGGCCCGATTTGGTCCAGGCTCGAACCGTAGGCGACAAGCCCGAATCGTGACACTCTGCCGTACGTCGGCTTTAGTCCCACCACTCCACAGAAACCGGCCGGCTGGCGAATGGAACCGCCCGTATCGGACCCGATCGCAGCAAAACACAACCGTCCCGCTACTGCCGCAGCGGAACCGCCACTGCTTCCGCCCGGCACACGAGTCTTATCCCATGGATTGAGCGTTTGCTTTAGGCCGGAGTTTTCCGTACTCGAACCCATCGCAAACTCATCCATGTTCGTCTTGCCCGCTATTACCGCGTCAGCGGCAAGCAGTTTATCAACTGCCGTAGCATTGTATGGTGCGTGGAAGTTCTCCAGTATTTTTGAGGCGCACGTGGTAGCTCCGAAAGTGGTGCACATATTGTCCTTAATTGCAACTGGCACACCTGCCAACTGTCCTACCGGTTTGCTGGCAGCTATCCGCCGGTCAACATTTGCAGCCGTTTGCAGCGCCTCGTCCGGATAGGTGCTTATGTAAGCACCAATGGCCGGCTCGAATTGCTCTACGCGCCGAAGAACCGTTTTCGTTGCATCAACGCTGCTTATCTGGCCAACGGCTATTTTATCACGCAACTCTTTGGCACTTAGCTCTTCCATTGCTGCAGATCACGTCACTCGCTTCTGTCACTTATGCGATGTTTGAGGAACCAGTCGTAAAGCTCCTGATTGTCGTATGTAGCCGTCCAGGAATCATGGCCCGCATCGGGATAGACTGTCAATTTTGCCTCTCCGCCGCGTACCTTTATCGCCTTGACCATTTCTTCAGATTCCTTGAGCGGGACAACTCTGTCTTTTGCTCCGTGAAAAGCCCATATTGGCACATTTATCAGTCTGTCAGCCATGAACCACTTGCCGCCCCCGCAAATAGGCGCGATGGCAGCAAAACGGTCAGGATAGGCAACCGCCAGAGCCCACGTGCCGTACCCACCCATACTAAGCCCTGTAAGGTAAATCCTGTCCGTATCCACGTCGTAGCGGCTGACGATGTCATCCAAAAGGTTTGTCAGCACCTCAACCTTGTCTGTCCACCAGTCGCCAGCCGGACACTGTGGAGACACAACAACAAAGGGAAAGTCTGTTCGTTTCCCGACTATCTTAGGCGGGCCGTGCTTCTTCACTTTTTTCAAATCATCGCCGCGTTCGCCGGCCCCATGCAGAAAGAGAATCATCGGCCAGCGCTGCTTTTTTTCACCGTAGCCCTCCGGCAGATACAGCAAATACTTGCAGCTCAAAGCCTTGGTAATCGTCTTTTCAAACGCCTGGTCATGCTGACCCGGCGGAAGAGCTGAGCGGGACTTCATCTCAATCTTCTCCATGTGTCCACGACCAACCAAAACCAACGGCATAAACACAACAGATATTAAGTAATGTTTCATTCACTTTCTCCTTAGTCTTACGGTCCATACGCAAGTCCGATGCGGATTAGATACATTGAGTTGGACAACTTTCAATCAACAGGTCCCAGGTAGCGATCCAGCCAGCCGAGGACATCGCCCTTAATCTGCCTGCTGAACAACCCAAATAAGCCATGTCCTCCCGGATAGAGTATATGAGCCTTATCTTTATCTGGAGTACCTAAGAATTCAAACATCGGTTTCTGAGAAGTGTTCAGCGGGAAAATAGCATCCTCCCTCCCATTAATCATAAGAACCGGAACTTTGACTCCCGGGGCAAAGTTCATCTCATCTATCGCAGGATGCTTCTCATATTGGGAGAAACCCCCGAGCATCAGCAAGCCAACCTTAATTCGCCGTTCGACTGCCAGCATGATCGATCCAAATCGTGCCCCCGAACTCATCCCGTAGTAGGCTATTTTTTCATGGTCAATATCAGTCCGGGTCTCTAAATAATCGATCGATCTACCCAAGTCTTTCGACATCTGAATGACCCAATCACGATGTGCAATCGGCCTCCTTCCAGGAGGCCACAGGGACCTCCTAACAATCTGACGCTGGAAGGTCCCCTTATACACCGGAAACAACAAAGCTCGACCGCTCATGATAACAAATTCCGTGAAGGGCCTCTGCGGTAAGTTTCCAAACGTCTGGTCACGGTAGGCGCCAGCACCAGGAAAGTAGACGAGAGTCTGATATGGTGGTTCGACCCTTTTAGGCAGGAACAGATATGCTATAACGCGCTCCTGACTATAGGCAGCATCAAACGTCACTTTCTCTCTTCGCCAGTAATCCGAACTTTCGTCAACCTCTTCCAGCACAGTATTTAGAGCAGTGCGATCGTACGAGTAAAGCTCTTGTAGCCACGACCTGAAAGTTTCAGCGGAGACCGGTGTCTCTTTAGAATAGTCTCTCCCGGAATACAGGGCGATGGGACGAAATAGAAGGTCAGGGACTTCTTCCTTTCCGTCGGGATATCTGGCACATCGGAAACCGTTAACTGAGGAGCGGTCCCATGGGGATCGGGCAGATCTGTCGGTGAACATATAGGTCGGGTCACTCCAGGCTCCTCCGGGGATGAGTCGGCGATCCCCCGAGTCATCTGTGGCATTCCAGCACCACTCCTTAACATTGCCAGCCATATCATACAATCCGGTACGTCCCATCCCTGGATGACTCCCGACAGGGGCGGGTCCCTCACCTTCAAGATTGCTCAACGGAATAATTGCTATAGCCTCTTGCGTGCAGGCCGCACTTGACCAATGGTAGATGGTCGGGAGGCTTTTGCCCATAAATTCCGCGTAGGCGGCGGCCTCATACCAACTGACTCCAGAGACGGGAAATTTGTCCTTGCCCTTGGGATATGTCCCGCCCTGCCAGGTCGATGGACCGGGCCGGCCTGTCTTATCGCGGAACTGTCTCATGGCTTGCTCCCAGGAGACCTCGCGTCCGTCTTTAATAAATTTGTGCTTCCAATATTGCTGCTTCTCATAGCCGCCAGCGTCCACAAACTCCATGAATTGGTCATTCGTCACTTCATATTTATCAATCCAGTACGCAGGTGCTTCAACACTTTCAGCTTGACCAACAGCGTATGAACGTGCTTCAAGTGTGCCCGCCGGTATCCGCACCATAGCCGGCGGAAATTTGCCTTCTTCCCACAATGTAACGTTGAGCGGCTTAGGAGCATCGGTCCATCTGCCTGCTACGAGTTCCCGAGTTTCAAACCCTTCCTTCTGAATCTTCCACCGATAAACCCCATGCGGAAATCTGATCCTCTCGAGCGGAGACCGCCCAAGATACTGCCACTGACCGTCGATAGCTGAATACTCCTTAAAGAAGATATCCGCCCCTGCCGGAGTCGTGATGACCGAATAATCCCTGCAGATGCGAGGCCAGAGCTTGATGAGCACTGGGTCTTGGGGGATATACTTTTCCACCTGGCGGGCGAGACAAAAGGCAGCGAAATACCTGTCTTGCTCGACAAGGTGTTCGATTTCCGGTAGAGCTTTTCTTGCCCATCGCACTTTGGTGCTTCGATTGATTAGCCAGAACGCTGTGACGCAGAGCGCCAGAAAAACGAGCACCGCGCAAATGGCAATCCGAGGTTTTCGCAGCGACCGCAGCATGGCTTTGAGGTCCATGGCTTTAGGAGCAGGTGTTGTCAGGGTTACGTGATAGTCCAGCAGGTCCTGGTAAAGTTCCCCTGCCGACTGGTAGCGCTTGTCAGCGTCTTTCTCCAGACATTTACGAATGAGTTCTCGCAAAGCCGGCGCGAGTTGCGCTGGTAGCGCTTCCCAATCGGGTTCGCTTGTTAGGATTGACTCCAGCACGTCCGATGTGGTTTCCCCGGTGAAGGGACGCTTGCTCGTTAGCATCTCGTACAGTACGCAGCCGAAGGACCAGATGTCGGTGCGTTGGTCAATTGCTTTGCCGAGGGCCTGTTCCGGGCTCATGTACCCTGGTGTGCCAATCGTCTGGCCCGGTTGCGTGACAGCAGTGATTTGCTGCTCCACGGGCTGTCCGCCGACCATCTTAGCTATGCCGAAGTCCAGCACCTTGACCTTGCCTTCCGGGGTGATCTTGATGTTGGCGGGCTTTATATCGCGGTGGATCACGCCCTTGTTGTGGGCAGCCGAGACAGCCTCAGCGATCTGCAAGGCGATCGACAAGGTCTCTTCCAATGTAATGCCACCACGGTCGATTCGCTCGGCCAGCGTCTCGCCGGGGACGTACTCCAGGACCAGATAGCCTACGCCGTCGGCCTCTTCAAGCTCTTCGTAAATCGTGGCGATGTTCGGGTGATTTAACGACGCCAAAAGCCGGGCCTCGCGCTGAAAACGGGACCGTACTACAGGGCTGCTCATCACCTCCGGCGGCAGGTTCTTAATGGCAACGGGCCGGTCCAGCTTGGTGTCGTGGGCCAGGTAAACCACGCCCATAGGCCCACGGCTAAGCTGGCGCTCGATCCTGAACGGACCAATCCGGCTTCCCGGCTCTTTCGTCGAGCCAGTGAAGCTGACAGTCGAAGGCTGTTCCTGGTCATCCGGCTCTATATCGTTTTTCCCCTCAGCATCGCTCATCAGTATCTCACCTTGAAACTTACACTGAGATTTCCTATTACGCGCCCGAACTACCATCGAGTATTTTCGGCACTTTGAAGAATTCTCCATCTCGCTGAGGTGCGTTTGCCAGCGTCTTTTCAGTTCCAAGCGACTCCTTTGCACAATCTTCACGGAAAACATTGCTAATCGGCAGACAGTGTGCCAAAGGCTCCACATCGGTAGTATCCAATTCGTTCATTTTTTCCACGTAGTCAAGTATGGCGCTTAACTGCCCCGTGAATTCCTCAACCTCGGCTTCCGTTAATTCCAGACGGGATAACTTGGCAACCTTTTTCACCTGTGCTTGGTCAATCTTCTTTTTCATTTTCTTGCCTTCTTGCCACAGAGTTTACCTGACAAAGAAAGATGTCAAAAATTAAAATGCAAAAAGCAAAATGACAAAGCAATGACGTTTTGAATTTTGATGTGTAGTTTTGATATTTAATCTTTAATTTTTGAATTCTCTACGGCGGGCCTGTAATCCCGCTTGGGTGGCTTCTGCACTAAGCCCATACGGATAGCCTTGGCTGAGACTTTGATTCTGCAGACCCTCCCATCAACAACAGCGCGGACCTTTTGTATATTCGGCTTGAACTTCCGCTTGGTGATACCTGTGACTTTCTTGCCGACACCACCAAGACGTTTAGCCTTACCACGCCGGGCAATGCTCCTGCCCGCCACGGTTCGCTTACCGGTAAAATAACACACTCTGGACATCTAATATGCTCCTGTTCTCTCTGGTCGTGAGTACTTCGCGATCCGATTCACGAGACACAATTCAGCAAATATAATGTTTCGCCTCAGAATTGCAAGGACAAACCCCAATTTTGTTGCAGAAACTACATTTTGCTGACACGGCCATCCCCAAGCTTGGACCCCGCTTAGCGGGGTTCTTGTCCGCCGCGGCGGAAGGCTGCCACACGAGTTTCAGTTTTATTGCGCGGCATCCCCGGCAAAACACGTAGCGGTAAAACCGCCGGCTAAATACTAACGAATGCACCCTCAATACTATATGCTGGCCGTTGCCTGTTTCAGGTATGCGATCTCAGCTTTAGTTAGCGTTCTGAATTTGCCGGGGCCAAGACCTCGTACATTCAGCCTGCCGATTCGCGTCCTCTTGAGCGATTTTACGGGCAGGCCCACGCCTGCCAGCACCCTGCGAACCTGGCGGTTAAGACCCTGGCGAATCGTAATCTCGATCAGCGATTCTTGATGGCCTCGCTTCAATATCTTCACAGACGCCGGGGAGGTTTTGCCCTCGGCCAGCCAGATTCCTCTTTTCAACTTTTCGATGGCGGTGCCGTCGGCTTGGCCCTTGACCCTGGCGACATAGGTTTTGGCCATTCTGTATCGTGGATGCGTCAACCTGTTTGCCAATTCGCTGTCATTAGTCAGGATAATCACGCCTGTTGTATCGGCGTCGAGTCTGCCGACACAAAAGATGCGTTCGCAAGCACAAACCAGGTCTATCGCCTTTTTCCTGCCCTGCGGGTCGGAACTGGTACAAATCACCCCTTTCGGTTTATTCAAAAGAAAGTATACTTTGTTCGCAGCACGAATTCTTTTGCCGCTTACCGTTATGACGTCCCTTTCCGGATCAACAAAAGCTGGCAGCTTATCTACCACCTTACGATTCACTCGCACGCGACCATCAAGTATCAGCTCTTCGCATTTTCTGCGAGAATCAACACCGGCAGCAGCCAATACCTTTTGTAATCTTTGCTTGGCCATTGAAGTATTATGCTCGTAAGTATTCAGCCCAGGGTTTCACCCAGTATGTGTCTAGCCAATTAGATAGCATTCATCCATCCCCAAGTGCGCAGCGTCCTGTGGACTGCGCTTGAGGCTGCCACACGTTCCTGGTCTATTTTTGTTGGGTGGCAGCCTCAAAGCTGTAGGCTTTGGGGATGGTTTTCTCTTGGCTAACCACGTACTTCACCCAGGGCTTGTCTATGCACTAACGAAAATTCACCAGTTCAATATGCCAAAATTGATGCCGAGCTTGTCGGCGTAAATAATTGCAATGCAGGAAATAACCCACACCGCAAGACCAATCTGAAACGGCAAATCATTGAGAATAAGCTGTACCGGGCCTGAGAACTTGCCCGTGTGTATTAGCGCGCTGAAACGGAAGATGCAGTACAAAACGAGCGGCGTAGTGTAGACAAGCAGGTCAGTGCCAAACCTCTGGACAGTTTTTTCATCCATCGCGTAAAGCAAAAAACATACGACCGCAAGACCGCTTGTCACATCGAGCATGTGAGCCAGGAGCTCAGGTGTATAGCCAGCCAGGGTATTCCTGAACGACTCACTATTTTCACCAAGCTGAGCTATTTCACTGCGACGTTTGCTGAAACCCAAAAACAAGCACAAAGCAAAGGTGCAAATGATCAGCCAGGGTGAGATAGGCACCGCCACCACGACGGCTCCGGCAATTGCTCGCAGACAAAAACCGATTGATATCACGATGCAATCCAGTATCATCATTCGCTTCAGCAAAAGCGAATAAAGAACCATCAGCACAATGTACATCAGTATGATGATCGCGAGCCTATAGGTGAGCAGATAGCTACAAATAACCGCCGCCACAGCACACAGAAGGGACACAACAGCAGCAGAGCCAAGCGTTACGCTGCCCGCTGCAATGGGTCTATTACGTTTTTCCGGGTGCAGCCGATCCGTTGGGGCGTCAATTGTATCGTTAAAAATGTAGATAGCTGAGGCAGCCAGACAGAAGCAGATAAAACCACCGACGGCGCTGCCAATAGCCAAAAACGCCTCATCCACAGGCCCAAGGAGCTTTCTGCCGAATATGAGAGCGGCAAATACAAATATGTTCTTGGTCCAGTGCCACGGACGCATTATTTGCAAATACTTCATAGCTGTCACCTGTGTTTTACATCGACATTTGAGCCGATAACGCCTAAAATTATATTCAAATAAACATATTGTGTACACTGTTGCGCAAAATACACGCAAGGCGAAACGCGACCCATGATAACAACAGTTGTCTTCGATTTGGACGACACACTTTACGATGAGATCGACTATTGCCGGAGCGGCTTTGCTGCTGTCGCTGAGTTCCTCGCCGGTTCGCTCAAGGCTGCATCTGCCGAGCGCACTTTCGATGCCTTCTGGAAACAATTCACTGCCGGCAACCGTACAAAGACATTTAACGCAGCCCTCAATGAGCTTGGCACGGCCTATGACGAAAAGCTTATCCGGGAGTCGATAAACGTCTATCGCAACCACTTGCCGAATATAACCTTGCCGGCCGATAGCGAGAATGTCCTCGTGCAACTAAGCGGCAAATACACATTGGCTCTTCTGACCGATGGTTTCCTGCCGGCCCAACAATTAAAAGTACGCGCATTGGGAATCGAAAAATATTTTAGGTGCATACTCTACACCGAACAGTTCGGCAGAGAATTTTGGAAACCATCGCCGGTCGGTTTTCAAAAAGTAATCGAGACCTTAGATGCAAAGCCCGAAACTGCAGCTTACGTTGCAGACAACGAGATCAAGGACTTCATAGCACCAAACCAACTGGGCCTCTCGACGATTCAGATAATCCGCCCTGCCCGTATACACGCAGAATCTTCACAGCATCCCGATGCCGCCGCAGGCTACGTAATCGACAGAATCAGTGAATTGCCTGCTCTTTTGGAGAGGCTATAAGAGCGAGCATAATTGCCGAGAAGAGGGCAACTGCTTGGATACAGACGCAGACGCGCTTGCGAATCTACTTTGCCGTGAGGACATTCCGCTGCTACAAAGCTCGAATGCGGCAACAACCGAAAACGCATACGGCTTTGCTTAAATGCCTTATTTTGCCTATGCTGACAGCCATTTCTGCCCAAACACTTGCCTACACTCACCCTAAAACGCTCCCAACTCGTTTTTTTTTGTTGACTCAGGTGCGTCTTGAGGCGATAATATAGTGTACTGTCCGGAGTAACTTGAGACGTGATTTTCCAGTATTTCTAAGGAGTTTTACGATGCCAGTGGGCAAAAGACAGCAGAGCAACGCTATGCTCTACACCCTCATAACCTTTATTGGACTTTTCGTTGTCGCAACTACCTTTGCGGTCATCTTCTACGTGGAATCTGAGAAATATCGGACGGAAAATGCCACTCTGCAGAGCCAAACCGATGAGCTGGCCAGCAGCAGAGAACGCCAAGCATTGGGTAGCATGGTTGGGCAAAAACCGACCCGCAAGAGCTGGCTGGCCCAGATGGTCGACTATGTTGACCAGACAGTGTCCTTGGTAGTCGGAGGTGCACCCGAACAGACCTCAGCTCAAGTCAAAGTTGACAACGCCAATCAAGCAGTCAGAAATGCACTGCAGCTCGTTCAAGAACATGGTGATATTGCAGACGCTGACCCCAACACGGTCGGACTAGTGCGAGTAGTCCAGCAACTGAAAACAGAACTGGACAATACGATAAATGCGGGACTTGCTCTGAAACAAGAGTATGACAACCTGCAGACCGACTTTGATGATGCCAGGATAGTCAATCTCGAGAAAGAACAAGAACTGTCGAAGAACATAGAGGAGTACCATCAGGAGCTCCTCGCCAAGGAAAAGGAATACGATGGACTCAGGGCTCTGATGGAGAAAACCTCCGATGAGCGGGCTCGGACCCTGATGGCCCAATTAGATGAGGAAAGAGCCAACGTAGTGAGACTGGATCAAGAGCTGCTCAGCACACGGGCAGAGTTGGAAATGACCCAGGATATGATGAAGCGTGCCCAGGCAGAAGTTGACAAGATCAAGGGAGCACCGGACCGTGAAGTGGCTGCACTTAAGCCTGACGGCAAAATAATATTGGTTGATGAGCCAGCCGGGGCCGTCCATCTGAGCATTGGATCTGATCATCATGTCTACCGAGGTTTGACCCTCGCGGTGTTTGACAAAAATGCGCCTATTCCCAAAGATGGCAAGGGAAAAGCTGAGGTCGAAGTATTCGGCGTCGCGAAAAACATTTCGGCTGCACGAATCGTACATTCGGACAAGAGAAACCCCATCGCAGTGGATGACGTCGTTGTAAATCTGATTTGGGACAGTCAAAAGACGAACGTACTCGTGGTTGCCGGCGAATTTGACCTTGACGCTGATGGAGACCTTGATTACAACGCTATCGACAGAATAAAGGCACTTATCGGAAAATGGGGCGGCAAAGTAGCCGATGCCGTTTCCGCCGATACGGACTTCCTGATTCTCGGCAACCCTCCACGCGTTCCCAGGAAACCTACCTTCGACGATCTCGAAGTGGACCCGCTGGCTAATGAAAAGTACGAAGCTGCGATGCAAAGACTTAATCACTACAATGAGGTCCAAAGTCGTGCCGAAGCCTTGTGGATCCCCACATTTACTTACGAAAGATTCCTCTACCTCATTGGCTACAAAGGACAGGCAAACAAGCCCGGAGCGTTCTAATTTGACGTAGCACGACCCGGTTCTACGCCAATTGAGGCGACAAAAACCTCGCCTGTGTAGTCCGCTGCGCCGCTTGACGATGCAAAACCCTTCTTCACCGCAACAAAAGTCACGGTATAGGTCGCCCTGACAGCCGCGCCGAGCGGCTCGCCGGTATCGCAATCCAGGCCGGACGGAATATCCACTGCCAAAATGGGACAATCCTGGGAGTTTATGCTTTCTATCAGTTGTTTATACTTGTCGCTGAGCTGCCCACTCAATCCCGTGCCAAAAATGCTATCAACAAGCATATCAGCGCCAGCCGCGAAAGATTCAACCCGGCCTGGAATATCGCCATCGTCCAGACTCAACAGTTCAACGGCCTGGCCCATCCGCTCCAGGATATCCAGGTTTATCTTTGCATCGCCTTTGATTTTCTTGCCCGCCCCAGGCGATCCGCACACGACCACGGTAACCGCGAAGCCGCTATTCAGCAGATGCCTGGCAATCACGTATCCGTCGCCGCCGTTATTTCCGGTGCCGCAGAAGATGCAAACCTTCGGACGCGTAATATCGGCCAGCTTCTCCTTAATTAGCTCGGCACAACTGTGACCAGCGTTTTCCATCAAGACCACGCCTGGTATTCCGAGCGTATTTATCGCCCACGAGTCAATCGCCCGAACCTCTTCTCTGGTCATCACAATGTTTTTTTTATTTGGCAAATATTTTTCCATAATGACCTATTGTACATTCTAAACTTATTACTTCAACTGTGTTCGCTCGTGGTGGCCCATTTTTGCAAGGTAACGTTTGAAATTGGGTTTGATTGGGTTTGTTTTCCAGAAGTCTCCAGAGGGGCTGATTTTCGTAATCCTTTGTTAGTAGTGACTTTGCGCTCATTTTGGCTTTTTGGGGAATTGGGTTTGAATTGGGTTTGTTTTTTTGGACTGCGAAATCATCGTATTTTATGTAATCCTTTGTTAGCTCTGAGTTTGTGTTCATTTTCGGCTTTTCGGAAATTGGGTTTGTTTGGGTTCGTTTGGGTTCGTTTGGGTTCGTTTTTTCC
>DAOWID010000107.1 GCA_030641115.1 Planctomycetota bacterium
AGGAACTGATGGCATTGAGCCTTTTGCCAATGTCGCGAACCAGCAGGGCAAAGGCCTGTTCGTACTTGTTCGCACCAGCAACCCTTCCGCCGCTGCGATTCAGGATTTTGCTGATGGTGACGGCCAAAAAGTCTACGAGAAAATCGCTGAAATCGTCGGCCAAATCGCCAACCAAAAGGAACGGATCGGAAAAGGTGGCTACAGCAATGTGGGAATGGTTGTCGGCGGCACCGCACCGCAGGTCACCACCGACCTGCGCCACAAGTATGACAAGCTATGGTTTCTCGTGCCTGGCTACGGCTCACAAGGCGCATCCGCTGCCGACTGCGTCCGATTTTGCAAACCCGACGGCACCGGAGCTCTAATCAACGCATCACGCTCCATAATCTATGCCTACGAGAAGCCAAAGTACAAAGGCCAATTCGGCGACGACTGGAAAAGGTGCATCGAGCAGGCTGTCATCGACGCAAAAGTCGACCTGGCAACCGCAATGCAAACCTTGATATAGAAAACGTGGTGTATCGTAAGTGAAGCGTGAAGCAAATTAGAAAATTAGATGAATTAATCGCTGATAATTTATTATTTACCTGGGTTCTCCATCTGAATTATTGTAAAAGAATTGAGATTTGATAGTATAGAACCTGTCGACTCGACAACTGTGGCCACGGGAGCAAAATCCGGTAACAAAGCTTGTATTTTTAACGTATGAAACGCTATTCAATCTTTCGCTTGCCAATCATGTCATTCTTTTCGAAAAGTGTATATCGTGATGTAGCTTTACGGTGGAAAGGTACAGGCTTTGCCTACTTGCTGCTGCTCCTTGGTGTCTTCACCTGTATCAGCTTGGTCAGCCCTTATTTCGAATTATGCTGGGATTGGATCCCCAAAATTATCTCACAGATTCCTACAATCAGGATTGTCGATGGCGAGGCGTCCATTGATGAGCCCCAGCCGTATTACATCAGGGATCCTCAGACGGACAAAGTTTTTGCCATAATAGATACCACAGGAACAATCACCTCTTTGGACGATACAGAGGCCTTATTCCTGGTCAGAAAGACTAAGCTAATCATCGGGGAGACCGCAACCCCCCGCAAAACACTCAATTTCAGTCAGATCAAAGACTTCACGTTGGACCAGGAGAGACTCACCGGGTGGCTGAGAGTGCTCAAGGTAATCTTTTGGCTGGTCCTGTACCCGTTATTTGTTCTTGTGAGGTTCGCATTAATGATAGTTAAGGTGTTGATCTATGCCGTTATAGGTATGCTGTTTTCTGCTTGGTGTAAGTCTAAAAGATCATACACGTCTCTGCTTCGCCTCGCCGTGGTCGCTGTAACTCCCTGCATCATCATCAAGAGTATCATCGACGTGGCGCGAATAGATATCCCTGTAGCGTGGCTCTTGTACTTCCTGGTCGCCATGGGATACCTGCTTTTCGGTGTGCGAGCAGCATCTGAGGGAGAGGACCCAAACAGCCGGTTCCAAGCGACGGCAAGTGGCGGCGCCTGATCCGCATCCTTAACTCCCTGGTATTCCAGAGCCGTGTCAAGCATTTGTTTTCTTATCTGAGCTCCTGCTTTTTTGAACTTTCTTTCTGAAATTTCCTTTTTTTCAGGATTTTAGGATTTTCATTGTTCCAGGGCTTTGATACAATTATTAGGTGATGGTTTTGGCAGTGGAACCACCTGCTATTGTGTGCCAAGGAATTTTGGGCAGAATCCCGACTCTGTCACAATCAAAAGGGCGTAAAAGACCTTGACCGTTCAAGCGCGAAGGGAGATTCGCTGAGAATCATCAGACCGTCCAGAGTTAATCGATAAGTACAAGAGCGAAAATATAGCTCAGACCTAAAGGAGGCAAACTATGAGCGCAAAAAAACCAAACCTGCTAGATAAATCGCCATGGAGTCGGAACACCTTAATCGGCTTCTCTGCGATAGTCAACATCGCGGCTGGTGGCATCCTTGCAGGGATAAACTGGCGCAGGATGGGCAAAAACCATCTCGTTTGGCCGACGATATTCGCATCCGTCTTTGCGTGGATTGTTTCGATGTTTCTGCTTTGGCGCGGGATCTTGGGTGAACCTTCCAGCGGGCGTTCTGTACTGATGCTCGTCTGGGGTCTTTTAGGCTGCCTGCTTTCGTTGTGGCAGAAGAACGAATACCAGGCCTGGAAAGAGTCCCATCCTGAAGCGCAACCAGCAGGATGGTCGGTACCTTTACTGGTTCTTGTGCCTTTTGCTGCTCTCACGATTTGGTGGGTCTATTCTATGATAAAAGCCGGTAGCCTATGACGATGCAGCAGAAGCACGATGGTTCTATATAGAAAAACTCCCGAAAGATTTAGCATTTGAGAAATCCTACATTTGTTGTTCGGCGGTCTCTGCGTTCTCAGCGGTAAATGATGTCAGACACAAAATACGATTTAACCGGAAAGACGGTGCTCATTATGGGTTTAGGCCGTTTCGGCGGCGGGGTTGATGTCGCCAAGTTCGCACATACCGCTGGTGCAAAGGTAATAGTAACGGATGTAGCATCAGCCGAGCAGCTAAGCGATTCAATAGAGAAACTCAAAACGCTGCCTCACATCGAATTTCATCTCGGCTCGCACGATCCCTCCGATTTTGAACAAGCCGATATTGTCGTAGCCAATCCCGCAGTTCCGCCTGACAGTGAGTTTCTAAAGCTCGCCCACCGACACAACAAGCTCGTCACCTCCCAAATAGAGATCTTTTTCCAGCTATGCCCCGCGCCGATAGTTGGCATAACCGGTGCCAACGGCAAAAGCACCACAGCCGCCCTCACAGCACACCTGCTCAGAGCGGCCCGCCCCAAAAAAGCCAAGCCCACTGAGCATGTCATTGCGAGCGAACCTGTCCTGAGCAGAGTCGGAGGAGCGAAGCAATCTCAACCCACGCAATACGTAGTACGCAATACGCAATACGAAACCGTTTGGCTCAGCGGCAACATCGGCAACGAGCCGTTACTGACCGTGATAGATCAAATCACCGCCAACGATTTAGTTGTGCTGGAGCTGTCGAGCTTTCAGCTCGAACAATTGGCACTACCTGCCTCCGCAGGTACGTCACCCCCGCGAAAGCGGCGGCGAAAAGCACCGAACGTTGCGCTCCTGACAAACCTCACTCCCAACCATCTTGACCGCTACAGCACATTTGCCGACTACTGTGGTGTGAAAGAAAGCATCTTCAAATTCCAGACACTTGACGAAAACTCCCCAGCCGTTTCCATCTTTAACGCCGAAGACAAAATCGCCGCCGAATGGTATGAAAAATACAAGAAAGACGCCGGCAGAATGTGTATCAAGTTTTCAGTCGACGACGTGAGTGAAGAAATCCGCGGCGGTTTCACACTGCCTGGCCAAGCCAATCTCTCAAACCTCGCCGCCGCTATCGCCATCGCCACATGCTTTGGCGCCGACGATGACAGCATCAAAACCTGCTTGCCGCAACTCAAGGCACTACCTCATCGACTCGAACTGGTTGCGCAGATAAATGGCGTCTGCTGGTACAACGATTCCAAAGCTACCACCCCCCAAGGCACCATTGCCGCCCTTGAAGCCTTTGACCAGCCGACGATTATTATTGCCGGCGGATACGACAAGAACCTGCCCTTCGGTGAGCTCGGCCAAAAAATAGCTGAACACGCCAAAGCAGCCATCTTCATTGGCCAGACGGCGAAAAAAATCGCTCACGCCGTACACCGCGCCTTGCGTTCCGAACGCAATACGCAATCCTGCCCTCGAGCGGAGCGAAGGAACGCAATACGCGATACGCAAGTTAAGATCGCTGATTCACTCTCCAAAGCCGTTGACTTAGCCGCAACCCTCGCAGTCAGCGGCGATGTCGTCTTATTAAGCCCAGCCTGTGCCAGCTACGATATGTTTGACAACTTCGAGCAGCGAGGCCGCGAGTTTACCAGACTCGTCCAGTCTATCAAATGCAAAGTCTGACCAAGAAAAGCGGTAGAATATGCACGACAGGTTTGACTGCGCACAAAATCCGCAGCAACAGCAATTTTTTCACGCAGTCTTCGTAAAGTCACCCCTTGAATCTGTCGATTTTCAGACAGACGGTGACAGGAGCTAAATGTTTTTTGGGGGGCTGGGGTGCAAAAAAAATGAACGAAAATGACGAGCGACGAACGGAACAAAGACTGCGTTATCACTGGCCCATCTGGTTTGCTGAAAACTTCAGCGACGAGCTCACCCAAGGCCAAATGTCCGACATTTCCAGCAGAGCAGCAGCATTCACCTGTTACGATGATGGCACCTGTCCCTACCTCGGCCAGCAAATAACCGCTCGTTTCAGCGTCCCCCGTTACGGCCCCGACGACTCATTTGATATGGCAGATTTCACCAGGCCGGGTCATGTCTTCCGCGTTGATCGTGTAAATAGCCTTGTCCGCCGCGTTGCCCTCCAGTTCGCCGACCCGCTGCCCTTCAAGCCCGGAGAGCCAATCGACAACCAATCAGACGCGCAGGCACCTCTCTGAATAACTGATGACCCGACCGCCCAAATCGCCCGATAACCTCAAATAATCAATCTCCAATTATCAATATCGAAGTCGCAGACTCGCCTCTGGCGAGGTCCGCCGTCGTTTGCCGTGTCGAAGATCCGCCATCTTCTGGCGGACTGAAAGTCCGCCGTAGGCGGGATGGGGTCGGACACGCAGTCTATATTTAGCCCCGCGTTCCACGCGGGGTTCTTCCTCTCGTTTAGCCGTCGCCGGCACGGCGACGTTCTCCGCAATACCAAACACGAACATGTCGTTGCGAGTCCACCGTAGGTGGGGCGGGAGCTTCACGAGATACTAAAAACGGGTCACGCGCCACCTTCCTCACTTCCTATACTCCTCCGCGTGATACTCACACAGCCACAGATAGTGTCCTTCCGGCGTCAATATCTTCTTCAACCCACCCCAATTCTGCGCTGGGTCCACCTCGTCCAGCAACTGCCGCAACGCCCGTAAGGCCGCACCTTCAACCCGTTCTGCTTGGCCTCCCTGTCCCCGCGAAGGCTGGGATCCACCACGTCCCTCGGCCCTATCCAGCCGCAGAAAATCCCTTTCGTCCCCGATCTTCTTGGCCAGTTCCTCCATCAGCTTTATCTGCTTCGCTAGCTTCTCCGCAAAACCTGCTCCCATCACCGCTGCTATCAGCCCCGCATACAGACTCGCCGCTGCCCCGGCAACTGGCGCTGCATACTTAATCACCTTCGCCAGCTTCACAATATATGGCCCCATCGCCGTAAGCCACTCGGTTGGCTTCTTTATCTCATATTGCCCACCCTCAAGCGTGGGATGCCACTGCCCCTGTGCCTGACAGTACAATTGCAGAACCATCTTCTGGCCAAATATATTTTGCAGCCACCTGTTCCCCTCTTTCGGCAGCACCGCAAACACATTAGGACAATGTGACTCAGCCAACCTTTGTTCGGCATTGAATAACCTCAAGAATTCCCGTTGCGTCAATTTTCTCAGCTCTCGCAGTTCCGCAAAAATCCTCTCGTCACCCGCAACAACTTCCGCGCGCAAGGCATCGATTCGTTTCAAAACTTCGTTCTGGGTCAGTATATCCAAGCCGTACAACAGCTTTGTCACCGAGACAAACCTGCGACTCTTTGGGCACTGAAACTCCAGCACCGGTTCTTCTTCTGAGATAGCATCTATCAGGTCTACAAATTCAAACTCGTGCTCGCACTGCTTCCCAGCGTGTCCAGGACATGGTACGGTCCTCTTAATCCCAAGCCCTGGAAATCTTGCTAATGTCAGCTCCAGTCCATCGCGCAGGAGCACGAAGAAGTTATGCGGTGCTGGCCCCCGCACTGTAAGCCTTACAGTTTCCTCGCGCGGGTCTGCTTCAACCAGCCCCAGATGACGCCCCTCTTTGCCGTGCCTGAACAGCGCGCCCATAGGCCAGTGAGTGTGTGTCGTAAACCTATGTGACCTGGCTATAAACCACGTTGGTATCCCTGCCTGTAAGAGCAGATGAGGCAAGTACTTAGGCAATGACAGAAGGTTTCCCAAACCGGAGGTCGCAGGTTCTAATTTGGACAGAGTTGTTTTGTCTGATCCGACAGCAATGCAAAAGTGTTGACACATCTGTCGAATCCCATACAATCAGTCTACAAGACATTTGACCGGTACATCTGTGTGAGTAGGATTATCAGGATTGGACCCGGTAGAATGTCTCAAGAAGCTCAAGGGACGAATAATCACCATGCATCTGAAAGATGTTGCCGAGTCAGGCAAACCTGAGGCACGCGATGTGCCGCTTGGGACAGGCAAGGCCAAGTACACCGACGTGCTCAAGGAGCTTTATGCCCAGCGGTTCCGGGGAGTGATGAGCATAGAGTACGAACATTTGTCTGACCAGTTGGTCACAGACGTGGCGAAGTGCGTGAAGTTCGTTGAGGATTTCGCCAGCTCGCTGAAAGGTTAGCCCGTCCTGTCCAAGTACCTGACGTGAACAGGGAGCATCATGATGAGGTTGCGTAATGCAGGCTTCGCAGCGACCATCGCCTTCTGGTTTACAACAGTCGGTCTGTTGCATGCGACGGTCTTCTACGTCGATCCCGAAAAGGGTGACACAGACAACGACGGCTCCGCCGAACGTCCATGGAGGACTGTTCAGGAGCTCTTCAAGCAGAACCTGATTCGGACCCGTGACAGCGCCGGCCGTTTCAAGAACCTGCATGCGCCCGTGAAGGCTGGTGACACAATCTTGCTGCGCTCAGGCTATCACGGCGAGATCTATTGCCGTCGAGCCTATAATGACGACTATATCACGATTACAGCCGAAGAGGGGCACAAACCCAAGGTGCGGCGCGTATTTTTCTCAGCCGCGTCAAAATGGATCATCCGAGGCCTCACGGTCTCACCCAGTTTTGCCCCCGAATACAAACGCGACCGCCTCATCTATGTAGTGAACTGGGGCGGTCCGAGTGCCGATTTTGTAATCGAAAAAAACACCCTCTACTCAGCAGCGGACGCTGCTTCATGGTCAGCCGAGGAGTGGAATAGCCTCGTCTGCTACGGCATTTCTGTCATTGGGCAAAGGATCAAGATCCGAAGTAATACACTCAGATATGTCAATCACGGTATCGTGATTAGCGGTGATAAGATTGAAGTCAAGCGTAATTCCATCGAGCATATCGCCGGTGACGGCATTGTCTGCTCCTCTAATAATGCGGCCCTGCTCCACAACACTATGAAGTATTTCTACAAGGTGAACGCCAACCACGATGACGGCATTCAGTTTCACCGTGGTCGTGACAAGAAGACCCCAATCGTGAATGCGGTGGTGCACGGCAACTGTGTGATCGCCTGGGAAAATGCAGTTAATAATCCGCTCATTGGCAGCCCGCAGGGAATCTGTAACTTTGATATTCCGGCGATCAACTGGCGCGTTGAAAACAATCTTGTGCTTGTCAAGCATCACCATGGCATCACCATTAGCGGTTGCCAGGGCGGCGTTATAGTCAACAACCTGGCGTACAACCCATACGGCGGGCGTTTCCTCGCCGGAATTATGATCGGCACGACTCACGGTGAAACGCCAAGTGAAAATACTGTGATACGCAACAATCTGGTCGACTCGGAAGTCAGTTACCCGCGAACGAATAACACGGTTGACCACAACATCGTCGTGAAGGATCCAAGTCGTTTCTTCCGCAATCCACAGGACTATGACATGCACCACAAGCAAGGCAGTCCGGCAATCGATGCCGGCAGCGCCGCGCTCGCACCCAAAATCGACATCGACGGCACAAGTCGACCACAGGGGACAGGTATTGACGTTGGGCCGTATGAAAGGAAAAAACAGGATGAAGGAAAGTAGAGCGTTTCGCAACGACTTATTGTCAGATTCTTTCCGCACGGGCCGCCGCGAAGCACGTGGTGGTAGCTTGGTCGCAAGCACGTTGCCCCGGATTCTTTTGACAGTCTCTATTTGTTTATGGGTTTCGGCCTGCACGGTCGCAGCTGAAAAACCGGTGCCGCGCGCCGCACGGAGTGTGCATTTGTGGTATCCTGCGGAGCAAGGCATCATATACTACAATGAAGTAACCGTAGAGAGGAGCTATCCGGGTAGCTACTTTTGCGTATGCGGTTTCAGGCACGGGTATTTTGGCATACAGCAGTTGTGGCAAGACAGAAAAGTAGTGATCTTCTCGGTATGGGATCCGGGCAGGCAGAACAATCCAAATGCCGTACCCGAGGACCGTCGGGTAAAAGTATTGCATGAGGGAAAAGGTGTCCGTGTCAGTCGGTTCGGCAATGAAGGCACCGGCGGCAAGAGCATGTTTGACTATCAGTGGAAGGTCGGCGAAACGTACAAGTGTATGGTCAAGACCTCTGTCGAAGGTGACCGGACAAAATATTCGGCCTATTTCTACCTCAGCGAAGAGAATAAGTGGAAGCATCTGGCGACGTTTCAGACGATTACCGGTGGAGACTACTTGAGCGGGTATTACTCGTTCGTGGAGGACTTCTTACGTAACGGCGATAGCTCGCGGAATATTCGTCGGGCACGGTACGGCAACGGCTGGATCAAGACCAAGGACGGCGAATGGCGGCCGCTGACCCGGGCAACATTCACTGCCGACCGAACGCCGACTATGAATATCGACGCGGGCGTCAAGGATGGCCGGTTCTTCCTGCAGAACGGCGGCGACACGGAGAATCATACCCCGCTAAGGTCAAGGATGGACTGCCCTATTGAGCAGATGAATCGGCCGGAGATAAGCTTTGACGACAAATGGGAGTTGGTCTGGGCCGATGAGTTCAATTACAAAGGACTGGCCGACGCAAGTAAGTGGGATTACGAAGTGGGCTTTATTCGCAACCGCGAGAAGCAATACTATACAAAGGCTCGGCCTGAGAATGCTCGCGTAGAAAACGGCACGCTGGTTATCGAATCACGGAAAGAGAAATACCAAAAGGCCGAGTATACGTCAGCGAGTCTGCATACATGGCACAAGGCTGAATGGTTGTATGGTCGAATTGAAGTGCGCGCGAAACTTCCAACCGGCAGGGGGATGTGGCCTGCAATCTGGATGCTGGGCACCAATCGAGACACGGTCGGCTGGCCCACCTGTGGCGAGATCGATATTATGGAGAACGTCGGATTTGACCCGGACACAATCCACACCAACATACATACGAAGGCGTACAACCATGTGAAGGGAACAAACAAAGGCTCCAAGACCAAGTGCGAAAAGCCCTATGAGCATTATCATGTCTATGCGATTGAGTGGTACAACGACCGGATCGAGTTCTTCCTGGACGACGAAGAGTATTTCACGTTCAAGAATGAAGGAACAGGCAATGACGTCTGGCCCTATGATAAACCACACTACCTGATCTTAAATGCAGCTATTGGTGGCACGTGGGGCGGCCAGAGAGGAATTGACGATACTATCTTTCCACAGAAATACTATATCGACTATGTAAGAGTCTTCAAGAGAAAGAAAGATTGACAAATACCTTACACTCGCTCCGAGAATATCTGCCCAACAGAAGGCCCACCTCTTCGACAAGGTCGTTGAAGGGTGGTATTTCCTGATTCTGATGGACACCCGTCTCGATGGGCCCCCGCCCAATCACGGCAGAGCCGGTGTCAATGTGCAGGAGCGTGCGGTTGTCGTTTTCGAGCTTGCCTCGGACCAGTCCTCTTCGATACATCTGCCGGTAAATGCACATTCTTCTGACCTCGCAGTGCGTAGTCCAAACTCCACACGCCAGCCGGGCGATCGCGCTGGACGCCATACATGAATGCTAAACATGAAAGTTCCCGGTCAATATTCTTGATGGAAGAATCATCGCCGTACTTAGAATCCGCCCCCAGAATTGTTCCGCCCTTCTGAGGCTGCAAATCCCAGGCCCAATGTTGTAGCCTGGCCGTCAGGGCCGTGAAAGCTGTGCAGATGAGTGGTTCCACCTCGGACCCGTTCAAGAGTTACAGCGTAACAATTAGCCTGGGGAAGGTCCACCAGAACAATAGTCCGCTGTCGTCAACCTTTGTTGCTTGCAGAGCTTTCCGCAACCGCTACTCGCGCCGGCGCCGACTCGGCGAATAATGTCAAGCGTCCGCGGCCGAAACTCTTGGTGTTGAGGCCGATGATATGCGTGCCGTAGTGCGCAGCCCAGTTGGTCTCCCATGAACTTGCGTATATCCATCCCTGTGGGTAGCCCAATTCGGGAAGCATCTTGCGTTGCAGGGCTTCCAGCCCGAAGGTGAGCATATTCGGATGGGCGTGTTGTAGAGTCCGACCATAGCGCAACCACAGGGCCCGCTGGCGATGGCCCTGTCCCGACCGAAGGAAGGCGTGACCGAAGCCATCACAGATGTTGCTCCCTGTTGTCACCTGCCAGCCGCGCTCGCGGCCGATCTTCTCCACCTCGACACGAAGTTCCTCTCCAAATCTCCTATGAGCATTTACTAATGTGCAGTTTTTCTATGGGACCCATGGTACCAAGATAGTACAATCAGTCGAACGTGGCAAGTTCATATGAGTCCTCTAAGCATGAGAGAGGATGGAATCTTTCGCCGGGATCCTCATGGGCGACCGTTCGTCGAAATGGCTGTCATTGATTATTGCCGAAAACAGTGGAGCGGAAGTATGAGAGCGACCACAATTGCTTTGGCTGGGATTCTTGTTGGGTGGGCCGCCCCCGTGCTTTCTTGCGAAAGCAAGAACGGGGGCCAGCCGGACCGAATTCCATCGGGTAGCGTTCGGATTCAAGACGAAGCGAGGCTTCAGTGGCAGGTCGGCTACGCCGAGGCGTGCATCACGCCGCCGCCGGGACAAGCGATGATGGCTGGATTCGGCCGCGAGCGATACGCGCAGGGTGCGATCGCTCCTCTTCGTGCTCAGGCCCTTGCTTTCCGGGACCGCAGAGGCAAGACGGCGCTGCTCATCGCCGCCGATGTCCTCGGCTTTGACCGCGTCGCCGTTGATGCAATGCGGCACAAGATAAAGGCCAAGCACAACATTCCGCCGGCAGCCGTTTGTTTCTCGGCTTCGCACACGCACTGGGGCCCGGCGATCAACTACCGGACAAATTTCGCTATCGGCGGGTTGAACGTTTGGTACATCGCCTTCCTGGAGGAAACCTTGCTCGAACTGGCCGACCGCGCCCTGAAAGGCCTGTCTGAGGCCGGCATCGCTTATGGCGCTTGCGAAGTACAGATCGGAATGTGCCGGAGACTGCCAAACGAAAAAGGCCAGATCGGGTGGGGGCCGTATCCGCAGGGCAGTTACGATGAACATACGCCGGTTCTGCGGATCATGCGCCAATCCGCCGTAGGCGGACCCAGGCAAGTTGTGCTGGTGGGGCACGCGTGCCATCCCACGGGCGTGGGCCAGATCGCCAAGTGGTCACCCGCCTACCCCGGGGCCATGCGGCAGAAGCTGGAGGCGACGCTTGAGGACTGCCGTGCCATGTTTGTCATGGGCTGTGGTGGCGACGCCAAAGTTGTCTACCGCGATCCGGAAAGCAAGAAGTACGTATTTGCTGCCAGTCCCAAAAAGAGCAGCGCCGGTGGGGTAAAGCTGGCCGACGCCGTTCTGGAGTTTCTAAAGCAGGGCAGCTTGAGTGGACTGAGCGCCGACCTGCACACCACCTTGGTGAGCGGCTCACTCAGCTTCCAGGAGCCGCGGAGCCGAGACCAAATTGAGGAGATGGCGTTTACCGGAAATCCGCGGTCCACATCGACCTGGTGGGCGCGGCAGAGTTTGGCCTACCCGGACCGACGGCGGCAGCAACGCTACGAAGTTCAAGCATGGCACCTTGGAGATCTCACGATCGTCGCTCTGGAAGGCGAGGTTTGCGCCGACTGGGGTGGCATGACGCGGGCCCTGGCAGCCACGCAGCATGCCATGGTCATTGCTTATGCGAACCACTGTCCAGGCTATGTACCCACGGCGCGAATCATACGGGAAGGTGGGTATGAGGGCGACACGTCGCACATGGCCTATTTTCTGCCAGCGCCTTTCCAGCCGAAGATGGAGACGCAACTCACCCGGCTGCTGCTGCAGGCTGTGGGACGTGACGGTGAGGCGCTTGCCCCGCCCCGTTACAAGGACAAGAACGATCTTCTCAAGCATATTGACGCCCGCGGCGACGCCCACGCGATCACCCGGGCGGAACAATGGAAAACTCGCCGCGCTGATATCCTTGCCAATATCCGGTCTGCGCTCGGGCCTACGCCGGGTCGGTCATTCCGAGCGCCGCTCGATATCAAGGTGATCGAAGAAGTCAAGCTCGAAGCGTACATGCGCAGGAAGATCTCGTATAACGTCGACCCGTACGACCGCGTCGAATCCTACTTGCTTGTTCCGCACGGCCTGCGCGGCAAGAGCCCGGCCATCGTGGCCCTCCACCCGACACATCTGATCGGCAAGGAACAGCCCGTTGGCCTCGGTGGCAACCCTCAAAGGCATTATGCCAAGGAACTCGCCGAGCGAGGTTATGTCGTCATCGCCCCCGACTACTGGCCAATGGGCCACTACCGCAACAAGGACTACGATCCTTATGAAAACGGCTACGCGAGCGGCTCCATGAAGGGCGTTTGGAATCACATGCGGGCGATTGACGTCCTGCAGACGCTTGCCGAAGTGGACCCCGAGCGTATCGGCTGTATCGGACACTCCCTTGGCGGCTACAATACCATTTTTCTGGCTGTGTTCGATCAGAGAATCAAAGCTATGGTGTCCAGCGCCGGCTTCAACTCCTTCTTCGATTACGCTTCATCCGAATACGGCGGAGGCGATCTGGCGAACTGGGCGCTCGACAAGCACATCCGACGTATTAGAACGGTGTACAATAGTGACCCCAGCCAAGCGCCGTTCGATTTCACGGAGCTGGTCGGCGCGCTCGCACCGCGTCCGTTTTTCGTGAGCGCCCCAAAATACGACCATAACTTCGTCTTACCGGGCGTAACCAAGTGCATCAAGGCAGCCCGGCCTGTCTACGAGCTTCTCAATGCGGGCGGCAACCTTCAAGCCGTGTATCCAGACGCGAAACACGACTTCCCCGATGCGCAGCGGCAGGCAGCGTACGAGTTCCTCGACAAGTTCCTCAAACCCAGTGACTATACCCATCCTGAATGAAAACTCGGAGTAAGATTCATGTTCTTATTGGACGTTGGCCGACATATATGTTGATGCGAGGTTTCGAGTTGACAATCGAGGAAGTTCGTTCTCTGCGAGCGCTCCATCGCAATTGCAGCAATAAACGTTTGGCAGACCGCATCAAAGCGGTTGTCCTGCTGGGAAGCGGCTGGACCGTAGCAGATACGGCAGAGGCGTTGTTGCTGGACGAGGATACCGTACGCGGGTATGTTCAGTTGTACCGACAAGGACAGTGCGAGGCACTCTTGACAATGCACTACCAGGGCAGTAGCCCAAAACTCAGTCCTGAACAAATAGAACAACTCGATCAGCATCTGATGGAACATACCTATCTTCGTGTGCAAGATATAGTCGCCTACGTGCAGAACAAATTTGATGTAACCTACACTGTTCAAGGCATGACGGATTTATTGAAACGCTTGAATTATGTGTATAAGAAGCCGAAGGTATTGCCCGGCAAGCATCAGGATGTAGCGACGCAGTTGGAATTCATAGAAAGCTACGAGAAGCTCAAACAGGGCAAAGGAAAGGACGATCCGATCTATTTCATGGACGGTGTTCATCCGCAACACAATCCGGTTGCCGCCTTATTCTCCTAACCTCAATTTGATCGAGCGTTTGTGGAAATACTTCCGCAAGCAAATCCTATATAACAAGTACTACGAACATTTCGCCCAATTTCAAGCTGCTTGTCACGCATTCTTTGATAATATCAAGGAGCACAAAGAGGCCCTGCACAGCCTCCTCACGGAAAACTTCCAAATCATTGGTGTATAAAAACCGAAGTTTCATTCAGGATGGGTATATTTGAGTCCGCCGGCGGCGGATTGATTTTCTTAAATAATCGCTTAACTATTTGTTAAAGAACAACTCACTGTTTAACAAGAAAAAATCAAAAAACGTTTTTTTCTTGTCAAAGTATGCCTAACCTGCAATTTTGCAGAACTCGTTCACCACTTAGGCAGAGGAGACCCGGCCGGCCAGCTTAGTCTAAAGGTATTGCCAGGCGGCCATGCTGAAACAGGCTCTACATGCCCATCCACAAACACCGCATTGGCCATGCCCTTATTAAGGTCTCCGCTGGGGGCATTATGGTAGGTGGCGAAGCAATCGGTCCTGCAGTCAGGTGTGGAACGTAGATTATTGTCATTGATTGCAGCGTTGCTAAGGCCCGGAATTGACCACGTATTCTCCTCAGAGAAGGTAAACACACGCGCCGGATTCTTTACTTCGGATTCCTTCCGAATGTTCTTAATAGTTGTATGAAATGTTGAGGGTACCGCGTTCCATGCATCGCCGTTGAGGTAGGAATTCATGCCGTAACTATATTGAGGCTCGATAGGAATTGTGGTACCATCACAATATTTGCAGCCCATCATTTTGGCAACCACATTGAATGTTGGACAAAGGTGAATATCTCTGTCCTTCAGATAAGGCCAAAGTTCGCCACCAAGGTCCGGGTTCTGGTTGAGGTTTTTGGTTGCATCGTGCCATCGACAGCCTCTACCACCATCTTTGTAGAGCCAGGTGAATGAATAGGGGAAAAAGCCGTCACAGTCATCTATGTACATCCTCAGCGCCAGTCCATACTGATTCAGGTTGGATCTGCAGATAACTGTCCTTACCTGCTTTTTCGCCCGCTGCAGTGCCGGCATCAATATCGCCATTAACAACGCAATAATGGCAATTACTACCAGAAGTTCTATTAGCGTAAAACCTTTTCGTTCGCGCATAATGATGCTCCTCAGTTTCTGATTTCACCTACCGTTTATAAGATGCGCAAGACTACCTTTCTGTTCGCTAACCTTCAATTCTCCCGTGCTTCAGCCTTATTAGTCCGGAAGTTATTATACCATGAATCCGATGTTCGTGCAATTTCTAAGTTGCAAATCCTGAATCGTGCTTGCTTCACCAAGATACCTGAATTGAGTTTTGGATGCAACTCCGTCAGTCCTCGGCTTCAATTTCTTCCACCACCCTGCTATGGATTGACTATTGGCAAGTCAAGCCGTGAGTACCTTGCAGCCAATCCCCAACCGGCAATGGCCATTGATAACGTTTACAAATTTCCTGTTTTCTATAATACCTTGGCATTACAGGGCTTATGAATACACATTTTTTCGAATTGGCAGATAACGAGCTGTCCAGTTGTAGTAGAGTTGTAGGCCGTGATTGGCTGTTAAGGACCTCGTTCGGGCCTGTTTCGTGCCCGCACTGGGTCTGAATAGGCTGGCAGGACAGGTCTATTTTCTAACTGGCAAAACACATAATGGCACAGTGGCATTTGACCAAGCCGGTCAAATCGCTTATAAGAAAACTTGGCATATGGAGTTGGCTGCTGGATGAACGGTGCCAAATGAAGACTCTTCACTTTGGAATAATTGGCTGCGGCATGATGGGACGTGAATTTGCTAGTGCGGCTGCTCGTTGGTTTCATCTGCCTGACATGAGCGTACGTCCTGAAATAGTTGCAATTTGCCGTCGCACTATCTCTGCCGAGAAAATCAGTTGGTTTAAGGATAACATACCAACCCTCAGACAGGTTACCAGCGACTATCGTGAGCTTCTTGACAATCGTGATGTTGAAGCCGTTTATATCGCGGTTCCGCACAATTTACATCAGGAGTTCTACTGTGCTGCTATAGAAGCCGGCAAGCACCTGATGGGAGAAAAACCGTTTGGCATAGACAAGAAAGCAAATGATGCGATCATGGCACGCATCAGGAAGCACCCTGATTGTCTCGTAAGATGTTCATCACAGTTTATGTTCTTCCCCGCTGTGCAAAGGATTGGTCAGATGATAGAAGCTGATGCCTTCGGCACTATTATTGAGGTCAATGTTGGTTTTCTGCACGGCAGCGATCTTAATCCTGCTAAACCTATTAGCTGGAAACGGATGGTCGAATACAACGGTGAGTACGGCTGCATGGGTGATTTGGGACCACACGTTTGTTCAGTTCCTTTTAGAGCAGGCTGGATTCCTGTGAACGTACGTGCTGTGCTGTCTAACATAATGCCGAAGCGCCCGAACCTAAGAGGCGAGATGGTGCCTTGTGAGACATGGGATAATGCAACGCTTCTTTGCGAAGCTAAAGACTCTAATTCCGGAGATGTATTTCCGTTTACGCTCAGAACACACCGTGTCTCACCTGGCCAGAGGAATAACTGGTATATTGAGGTATTGGGTACCAAGGCTTGTGCGAGATTTAGCACTAAGGATGCCAACACACTTGAAACACTTGACTATAACGGTAGGGAGCAGGCGTGGCAAAAGATAGAGATAGGGCACGAAGTCACATTCAAATCTATCACGCCCGGTATATTTCAGTTCGGCGTTTCGGATGCGATTCTGCAGATGTGCGCTGCATTTTTATATGAGCTCGACAAAGGCAGACCTTTTACCAAATTTTCTGGTTGCATAACGCCTGAGGAGACAACTTTGTGGCACCGACTGCTCACCGCTGCTCTGAAGTCGCACAAAAGTGGCACTACTGTTGCATTGGGGCGAGTTGAGTACTAGACCAGAAAGGGTCAGAATCGATCCGACGGACGATGTCGGCAATAAACTTAGAACATTTTCCTGGAGCTTTTGCGCCGGTGACCATTTCTCGGCAGTCTATGGCCCAGCAGAGGCCACGCTGAATCTTCGGCGCCCAATGACATTGCTGTCTTTGGGATTGAATGTGATGAACCGCGTTTTGGTAGTTGGGTCTGCTACGATCGACAAGATTGAACGGTCTGGCACCAGTGTCGTTAAGATGGGCGGCGTAGTAACGTACGCCGGTATCACGTTTCAGAAACATGGTCTGCAGACAGCCGTTCTATCCAACGTAGCACCACAAGACACAGCATTGTTCCAGATATTTCGTCGACAGGATATTAAGCTCTTCAACGGCGTGACCGAGGCGACAACAGTATTTGTAAACCATATTGACGGTGACAGACGATGGCAGGAAATGCCTGTTCACGCAAAACCAATAATGGCTGACCACCTACGCCGCTCTATTCAGGATTTTGATCATCTGCACTTGGGCCCATTGCATCCGCTTGACATGGAGCCAGAGCTTTTAGGGGTAGCTGCAAGAAGAGGGATTTGTATTACCGTCGATGTACAAGGATATACTCGGCGAGTAGAAAAAGGAAGAGTTCACCCAGCTATCTCTGAGAATCTACATGACGTGCTTCTTGCTTCTACGATTATCAAAGCTGACCGAATAGAACTTCAAGCAATTCTTGATGCTTACCAAATGAGAATCGATGAGATCATCAATGCATACAGATTAAGTGAGGTTGTCGTTACTGCCGGACGTGAGGGCGGATATGTCGCGTTAGCATCGAGTGATATGATCAGGTACGAGTCACCGCGCGTGAGTCATGTGGTAGATCCTACAGGTGCAGGGGATGTGTTTTTCGCTGCATACCTTGTCTCACGGCTACGCGAGCACCGGAGTGTCAGGGCCGCGTGCAAGCACGCCGCATTCATAGCAGCAAGGCAAGTTCAGGGAAGATACATTCCAGAGGGCTGCTTGAGACTAGTAACCTGTCAGGATTGAATCTGTAACCTGTCATTCCCGCGGAA
>DAOWID010000410.1 GCA_030641115.1 Planctomycetota bacterium
GATTCTGGGTAACATTGATTTGTGGCTCCATAGTGGGTGGCAGCCTCAAATCCGAAGGATTTGGGGATGGTTACGCCGCTTTTGGAGCTTTGCCATCCCCAAGCTGCGCTTGAGGCTGCCACCCAGGATTGAACCATGCCCTTTTTTGTGTAAATCCTGTGCTGATTGGAAATCAGTCAGGTAATAGTCGCTTTAGCCAGCGATGCTTTGCTCAAGGTGGTCGAGTACCGTTCTGGCCTTGGTTCGCCGGGGCGGATTGCCGGCAGGACCGTGCCAATGGAGGTCTGCATTTCGTTTGATTAGGTCTTTGATTTTTTTGCAGGCTAAAAACACGGTTGCGTGATCTTTGTTGCCCATGAATCTACCGATCTCTGAGGACGATATCTTGGTGTGCTTTCTGGTCAGATACATGCTGAAATGCCGGGCCAGGGCGATGGTTCTATCCTTTTTGGACGAGTTTATGCTGGTGGGTGTAATCCCAAAATACGTGGCGACGGCCGATTCGATATCTGAGATGTGCACAATCGGGTCGCACCTTTGCAGATGTCCAGTCAGAACCGTCCGGGCCACAGACGGAGTGATTTTCACATTTTCCAGTGCCGAATATGCGATTAGTCTCAGCAAAGCCCCTTCCAATTCCCGTACGTTACTGCGCAGGCTTTTAGCAACATATTTTATTACACTTTCGGGGATTTCGCCTGCGGCGGATTTGTTGTGTCTCATTTGGCTATAGGCTCGTCCGTAGCGGGCCGCGAACTGCCTGCAGATTTCACAGCGGGTCTGAAAATCCAGCGGTTCAATTCTGACGACCATTCCGGAGAGGAAGCAGTTAACCAGCTTTTCCGACAGTTGCGCTATCATTTTAGGATGTGTATCGGAAATTAGAACGACCTGCTTACCTGCCAAATTGATCGTATTGAAGGTGTGAAGGAACTCGTCCTGGGTCGAAGGTTTGTTGGTCAAGAAGTGGATGTCATCGATGGCCAAGAAGCTGATTTTTCGCATTCGGCGGCGAAAGGCCTCAAGCTTATTTATTTTTCGAGCCAATACGAACCGCTTGGTGAAATCTTCCGCCGACAGGTACAGCCAGTTAGTTTCCGGCCGGTGCTTGGATAGCTCGTTGCAAATCCCCCGCAGCAGATGTGTTTTGCCGACACCGTAGCCTCCGTGAATAAACAGCGGATTGAATGGACTTTGTTGCTCTTTGATGACTGCTTTTGCGGCGTTGTAGGCCAGCTCATTTGATGGTCCGACCACAAATGTATCCAGGGTTAGTTTCATCCGCCCGCGGCCCGCCTTGGGCGGGGGCCAAGCGAGTCTCTTGCCTGGCCTCGCTGTTTTGCCCCCTATTCTTCCTTCGGAAGAAGGAAAGGGGGCAGCGAGCGTGCCCGCCGCGGCGGGTGAGCGTTTGAGTCGGTTCTTGGTCTCAGCCGCCAGTTGCGCCAGTGAGTCTAGTTGCGTTTGTCTTTGGTGCCCGGAAAGCTCCGGGTCGATGGTGAAGGTAATCGTTGCACGTGTGCCCGTAACCTCCCGGACGGCTTGGTTGATTTGGCTTGAGAAATGATTTTCAATCCAGCCGGCTATGAACATGTTCGGAACAGCGATCTTCAAGTATCTGCCGGTAAGTGTGAAGCTGGTTGAATTCTTAAACCATATCCCGTACTTTTGAGGACCGATCTCTTCAGCAAGCGCTTGCTGAATGGCATCTGTACTCGCGTCACTGCAATCCGTTACAGCCTTTCGAGCGCTTGCTGCCATCACCATGCTCCTCCATGATATGTTTGGCCCTTCTCCTTTTGAGGCCATCCAATCTGTTTATGTATTATGCGCCGGTATGTCGGCGTGTCAAGAAAGAAATGCTGAAAAAGCAGATAATTTTGCAGTAAATGCCCACGTTCTCGGACTTTAGCTCCAAAAGAGAGGAAGAGTTGTGTTTAGATGCCACTTTGGGATTACTCCAAAAGTGGTATAGAGCAGGCTCATGGAAGCGCCATGAGAAGTGTTTTCATTGCCTTGGTCATGGCTGACTGATAACGTTCGGTATCCCGAACATGAAAGATGTATCGGTTTTGTGCGGCCTTGCCATGGGACCACGCAGTCACCCCATTCTCGGTACAGCTAACCTGAATCGATTCAAACTCGAACACGGGTTCATTGTTAGCTTGATCCAGCGGAACGATCTGGCCATCGATTGTGACTGTATAGCCGGCAGCATGGAGAAACCCGCCGGCGCACCACATGTTGCGGTACTTTGCACCAAATTTATCGAGCAGGGCTTGATCCTTGTCGCCCGTCAGATAATTCAGCCAGTCGTGGTCAACAACTCGTCCAAGCATATAGGCAAAGAAGTTCTGCGTCCTATCGGACAAGTACGGTAGGATCGCATCCTGCCGAAAGCGGTAGTAAGTACCATATTCCATTATATGACGTTCACTCTGAGGCTCTATTTGTTCGAAACACGGCATCCAGTACACAGGACATGGCAAATCGAAAATGGCTGCGTACGCTGATCGGTCGAGGGTGACATTGTACTCGAGTCTCGTTGCTTTATCTCTTTTGGGTGAGCCGGTACCGGCATTGAGATAGACGCCTGCGCACTTTTTGGCAAATAACGCCGGCTCTTTATTTCCAGCAATTGCTATGTCCCGACACGAGCCTGTCATGTTAATGACCACGGGCTTTGTGCTGTTCTTCAGTATATCGAGCACCATCCTGACTCCGTTATGGTCGGTCAGCGTCGCATTTGGCTGCACGTCATCGCGTGTTCGCATGGCCACGGACGACCCAATCGCCACAGGTGCACTCTTTGCAATTATGAAATTCATCTGAGATACCGCCGAAACATCGGGATTGACTTCTTGCCTGCTGTGCGGTGGGAAATCGATCAGAACGCCTTTTAGGTCAACGCCACCGCGGTACGATAACGCAAATACGCAGGCCAGGTCCCAATGGTCATCAGGATCCATGTGTGGTCGATACAGATCCGTGGCATGGATCATTGCAATGTTCTTTTTCAGTGGCATCCCTGACTTGCCTATAGCAGCGGTTTCAACAGTACTGAATACTGTGCCAGCCGCCAGCGCCTTCAGAAAACTTCTACGACCGAAAGTAAACACCGTGCTGTCCTTCATTGGTTCTGTTTCTTGCCCGCACTATTCTAAACTGGCAACTTTGGCTCGTCCGTCTTATTGAGGGACGTAATAATAGTATACTAATGCGGAATAATTCGCCGGGGTATCATTCTGGTTTCCATGTTCAGTCGAAATGGCGATCGATTTTTTGAAGTGAATCTTGCCGGGCCAAAAGCGATATGCGGTTGTTGAACCATTCACCTGGCCGAATACATCGATCAAGTTTTCTGTCTTGGGTTGACCGAACAAAGGCAGGGAGTAAGGGTTTGTCAGCCAAAATGTGGACCAGCCGCCCTGATATTCGTCTTCGTGACCTGTACCATGAAACCGTGGTTTCTTTTCACCGTCGATGTATATCCGCATATCACCTTCCCACCATCTCTTTCGGTCCGGCTTGACAGGTTCGACCGTCATCACCTGGCCGACAACGGCGCCGGCGCCCTCAAAGTCAAACAATACAAAATCCTTTGGCTCTACTATAGGCCAGGCCGTATTGTACTTGGCGCCGAAGTACCCGATGGGAATTCCGTCTCGCGTGCCTGGGAGCGCCTTCGAATAACCAATCTCGCAGAAAAACTCGCCTCCCGCTTGGTAACTTCTATTCTGGAGTGTCACACTTATGGCTTTGCGGAAGGGCATCGGAAAGTAGCAGTAGTAGGTTCCTGAGCTTGACATTCCCACAAAAAGACTTCGCACATCTGCCTCGCCTAAGCCGGACCCGAAGAACGGGCCGAGAGGTACTTCAACGCTTGGGTCATGCTGATCATCATAGAATATCTTCAGAAAGAAGTGATTCAGGCTGTAAGTATCTGGAGCATATAGAGGATTGATCCTGATGTACTGAATGGTTCCACCGTGGTCCACCGATAGCAGTTCTGTTTCGGGTCTCTCTCTTCCTGTCGTGGCCCTAGACGCGACTGTCTTACGAGCCACCTCGATTTTCCCATCGATATGCTTGGGGTCACTGCCGCAGCGCTGGAAAAGATTAATCAATCGCGCATAGTCCTGCCTGGGAGACCATGATGTAAGGCCTACGTTCTTATAGAGTTGATAGTATATGTTGTAGAAACCGACCGTTTTTTCGGTCGTAATCTTGAGATGCTTTGCGAATGGTAATGGAACTGAGCAGCTAAAGCCTCCGCTGGAAATGAAGGAATGAGTCGCGAGCGGATAGACAAAAGGCTGATGCAGACCGCTGAAGAGCTCCCTTGCTTCGTATTCGATCCTGGGTTTTTCTTCTCGGTCAAAGTAAAACCTGATTTTGCCCCAATGAAGGTCCCGCCCGCTACCGGTAAACCAGAAATTGTAGACACACCCCGGCCCATTTTCTTCGAAGATGACGTGCTCTCCTTTATCATCCTCGTAAAGCTGTGAGTAAGTGCCTCTGAAGCCATCGTCATTGCCGCCTGTCCGGTCATAGCTGGAAAGATAATACGATTCGATGTTGGGATAAATACATGGCAGGGCGGCCAAATCGCCATAGAATTCCAGCCCCACAGGTTGCGCGCGACCAGAGGAGCTGACGGTAATCACACACACTATAGAGACAAAGATTCTCCTATACATGTTTCACCTGCCATTTTCCATCTGACATTATCTATCCTGGCCGCTTGGCCTTCACTTGTATTGGGTATACCACATGTACCTCGAAATGCAACTGTTCTGACGAAGTGGCTCACATTCTTCTGAGCCTTTTTTGCATAATTCGAGAATAGTACAACATGAATCAACTGGCGAGAAGCAGCTTAAATCTGTAATAATACACGTGCATAAGCGTCGCAGGTTTGAAACCAGGTACTTATCTTTTCGTGGAGCATCCTGGCTTGGATACACCGGAGATGCGCGCCATCGGCCATCGTGGATATTATGGCGTGGCCGAAGATCGCGATGCTGTCACAAAGGTGTTCACAAGCAGAGAGGTTAAGAAAGCGATTAAGAAACTGGGCATTCGGCTTATCGGCTACGCGGACCTGAAAAAGACAAGGCCGGCGTTAGAGAGACATTACAAAAGCGCTGGTGCTCTGTCGCCCGCAAATTGCCGGTTGTCATTGGGAGTCCGCCGCGGCGGACCGGAGGATTGGATTCACACACTAATTCTGAGGCAGTCCTTCATAAAGCAGCAGTCGGTATACGGACATTCACCGTTGGACGTTCCAAAACACGGCGTACACCCTTCTGCCACCTGGACAGCGTGGATAAGCTCCGGCTTCTTCTTTCTCCCAGGCATTATACCAAGAGCTTTGGCCTTTTCTTTCACTTCTGGCATTGTCATACGTTTATCTCCCATTTTGATTGTATGCATACGTTATTTACTTTCTGTCCTTACTGTCGCGGGTCCGCCCCAGGCGGAACTGATTGCGAACTCGCGCATCTTGTGAGACACTTCTGCAGTTGATATTTCGGCTGTTTTTACACCGTCCGTTATGAGCTCTTTATGAGCTGCACACCTAATCAAAAACAGGCAAGAATCTGCGTTCCATAAGCGATATTTTCGGACAAAAGGCTATTCTCGCAGAGGCCCCGGAAAAAGAGGGATTTAATGCTTTATATAGGACCTCTCATTACTTCATCTCATTGCCGTGGCGTGCTTCAGAAGGAGGATTGAACCGTGCTGCCTACCATCACGCCGATAAGAGTCTGGGCGCGGAGTGTACAGCAGCTCCAGGCCGTTACCGTTCGTAAATCCCGGCCATGCCAACTCTTGCTTACAATGTCCAGCCTTCTCGA
>DAOWID010000318.1 GCA_030641115.1 Planctomycetota bacterium
GGATATTTCAACTTAGCGCACCGTGATTTTTAGGTTGTCTGCTTGGATGCAGCGAGCAATTTTACAAGGGGTGTTCTTATGAGAGGCAGAATAAACCGGCGAGAATTTGTCAAGGCTATGGGCCTGGGACCGGCAGCGATGGCAATATCGCGATGGATGGGCAATCCGGAGCTATTCGCAAATGAGCCGACTACGAAAAGGCCCAACATAGTGTTCATAATGGCTGATGATATGGGCTACGGCGATGTGACCTGCTACAACCCTGATTCGAGAATCCCGACACCAGACATGGATCGACTGGCCAAGCAGGGCGTCCGATTTACAGACGCGCATTCTCCGTCAGCCGTCTGTACGCCCACGCGTTATGGTGTCCTAACGGGCCGATACTGCTGGCGAACGTGGCTCAGAAGCGGTGTCGTGGGCGGCTATACGAATCCACTGATCGAACCCACCCGCATGACAGCCGCCTCGTTCCTGAAGAAACAGGGCTACACAACCGCATGTATTGGCAAGTGGCATCTGGGCTTGGGCTGGACGAGGCATAACGGATATGTGGGTACCTGGAAAGATGCACAGGCTCACTTCAAAGGCTCGTGGCAAGACGGGGACGCCCAAAAAGGCATGAACGTGGATTTCACAAAGCCTATCCATGGTGGGCCTACGGATCTTGGTTTTGATTACGCGTACTACACCGCTGCGTGTTCAACCATCGATGGGCCATTTTGTTATATCGAGAACAGGCACACCGTCGGGATTCCGAACAAGCCGATTTTTGTCGACAAGAATAAGCATCCGGATTATCGCCCGCGTCCCGGTTTGGTCGCTCCAGGATATGCGCTGGAGGATGTGGATCCGACATTCACCGACAAAGCCGTTAGGTTCATTGAAAGAAGCAGGAAAAAGAGTCCGGACCGGCCTTTCTTCGTATATCTGGCCCTTTCATCGCCACATGCACCATGGCTACCGCCGGCGTTCGTTCGGGGCAAGAGCCAAGCCGGACCTCGCGGCGATATGGTCGTCTTGGTCGATTGGTGTGCGGGACAGGTCATGGAAGCACTGGAGCGTACGCAGGCGGCTGACAACACGGTGCTCATCGTTACAAGTGACAATGGGCCGAGACACGGGGCGAATGACCACAAGTCCGCAGGTAATCTTCGCGGGCACAAATCACACACCTGGGAAGGTGGCCACCGTATCCCCTTCATCGCACGCTGGCCGGGCAGGATAGAACCCAACACGATCAGCGACGAGCCGATATGCCTCACGGACCTGATGGGCACCTGCGCGGCGATTCTTGGCCACAAGCTGCCCGACAATGCCGGCCAGGATAGTTGTAACATTCTGCCTGCTCTCTTGGGCCGGAGGCTCGACAAGCCGATTCGCGAAGCGATTGTGTCTCACTCTGTATACGGCGTATTTGCGATCCGCCAGGGCCCCTGGAAGCTGATCCTCGAAAACCAGGACTCAGGTGGCTGGGTCCGGCCCAGCGGCAGTGGCCCCAAAGCCGACAGGCCAGGACAGTTGTATAATCTCGATGATGACCCCGCAGAGCAAGATAACCTATTTGACAAACACCCTGGTATTGTCAAACGCCTGAGAACGCTGCTGGAGACGTACAAGAAACAAGGCTACAGCCGACCAAAAAGCTCCCATCCATAGTCAAGCGTTGCTGCTAAAAGTTCGATAAAAACCAGTAACGAATCGTTGCATTTATTATTTGATACCTTATCCTAAGTATAGAACTGCGTTACTATTTATCGGAAGCAAGGAATGGCTAAGCATCTTATCATTCTTATAACTTTGTTGACTATGTTGATTTCTATCGCCGGCTGCTCCCCGGCAGAGCCCGAGCCAGTTGAACTGGAAAAAAGTCCGAAAGTCGAGCTCCCAACGCCTGAACCTAACGATCTCGAACCTACGAAGGTCGAACCCGTGCAAGTCCAGCTTCCAGCAGTTCCCGAACCCAATGAGTTTGAACTTGCCAAGCCTGAACCCACCGAGCCCCCGATACCTGAACCCAATGAGCTTGAATCCGCCAAGATTCCGATACCTGAACCTAATGAGCCTGAATCTGCTGAGACTGAGCCTATCGAGCCTTCAATACCTGAACCTAATGAGCTTGAACTTATCGATACAGAACCACCGGAAGACAAAGTTCCAGTGGCAGAACCTAATGATCTGGAATCTGCTCAGGTCGAGTCTGAGATGGCCGAGCCAAATGGGCTTGAAACTGTTCCGGTAGAGCGCAACGAGGCAGAACCTAATCAGCCCGAGATTCTGTCGAGGGTTTCTTTTCACGACAAGTGCGCCGACATCTTCAAGAATTTTGTCGACAAAGATGGAATGGTTGACTACCGCAGGCTCAAGCTGAAACGCTCCCAATTAAGAAGACTGTTGAGCGAATTCGACAGGCTGGACCATAATGAATACAAATCTTGGTCCAAAGATGACAAAATCGCCTTCTGGATCAACGCGTATAACATAAAACTGCTGCACATAATTGTGCGCAACTATCCTATCGAGTCAAAGCCCTGGTTTCGTATTATGTGGGATCCAACGGATATCAGGCACATCGCGCCGGTGGGAAAAATTGGGACGCGAAAATGGGATACGTATAAGTTCATGGTGATGGATGAGCAATTTACGCTCGCAGCAGTTGAAGAGCGGTTTTTCCGCAAAGCGTTTGCCGATCCGCGCATTTTTTTTGCCATATCGTATGCGAGCCTTTCGGGGCCACCTTTGCACAATGAGCCGTACTATGGACACAAGCTCGATGAGCAGTTAGAAGACCAAACCAAGAGGTTTTTGTCCAGCCCCCGCGCATTCAAAATAGATAGAGACAGGCAAAGGGTATATCTTTCTGCTCTGCTCGCACCGACCTGGCATGGCAAAGAACTTGTGAGCAAGTTCGCCACAAACAAGAAGTTCAAAGATAAACCGCCGGCAATCCGTGCTATCCTGAACTTCATTGCCAATTATGTTTCCGAGCGGGACGCGTCCTTTCTCGAAGTGGGGAACTACTCCGTTAAGGATTTGAAGTATGATTGGAGACTCAACGATAGTCGGAGCAGGTAGTAATCGATCGATTCGGCAAGCCTCCAACTCGCAACTACTTTTTTAACTTGACTGCGTGGCGGCATTTCTTATCATGTCGTCTTATTCCGGCCTTTACGGTAACAAGGGCCACCGATAAACCGGAAAAGGGGCGCGCTTTGTTGCTCTTGACCAGAGAATGATCAATTACTAATAAGGACATGCAACGAATGGCAAAGAAAATGATGTCCAGCAATCCCCATTGTGACACGAATGAGTATCTCTTCACCAGTGAGTCCGTGACAATGGGCCATCCCGACAAAATCGCCGACCACATATCCGATGCAATCCTGGACTCAATGCTCGCACAGGATGCAAAAAGCAGAGTCGCTTGCGAAACGCTGGTAACGACCGGCTTGGTCGTAGTTGCCGGCGAAATCACAACAAAAGCGTATGTTGACATCCCGGGCGTCGTCAGAAAGACAATAAAGAAAATCGGCTACGACGACCCAACAATAGGTTTCGATGGCGATGACTGCGCCGTAATTGTCTCAATTGACAATCAAAGCACTGACATCTCACGGGGAGTAACCGAAGGTACAGGCCTGCACAAAGAGCAAGGGGCCGGTGACCAGGGCCTGATGTTCGGCTACGCCTGCAGGGAAACCGCAGCCTTAATGCCGATGCCGATTCAGCTTGCGCACGCTATAACAATCCAACTGGCAAAGACCCGCCGAAATAGGACGCTGCCCTGGCTGCGACCAGACGGCAAAAGCCAGGTGACAGTCGAATACGAAGACAGCAAGCCAAAACGCATACATACTGTTGTAGTAGCTGCCCAGCATGCGCCATCGATTGGCTACAGGCAATTGCGAAAACAGATTATCGATAAGGTTGTCCGTCCCGTCCTGCCGAAGCGTCTTGTTGACAAAGATACGATATTCCACATCAATCCGACCGGCCGATTTGTGGTAGGGGGGCCAAAAGGTGACTGTGGACTGACCGGCAGGAAAATCATCGTTGACACCTACGGCGGAAGAGGAAGTCATGGCGGCGGCTGCTTCAGCGGCAAGGACCCAACAAAGGTCGACAGAAGCGCAAGCTATATGGCCCGGTACATAGCCAAGAATATCGTTGCCGCCGGCCTGGCCGATGCCTGCGAAATCCAGTTGTCTTATGCCATCGGTGTAGCTGAACCGATTTCTGTTCTTGTGGATACCGAACACACCGCGAAGGTCAGCGAGCAGAAGATAAGCGAAATTGTCAGGAAGCTTTTTCCGTTGACGCCGAAAAGAATGATCGACCACTTAAAACTTGCCCGTCCGATCTATGCGGAAACCTCACACGGCGGACATTTTGGCCGAAACCACCCCAACTTCACCTGGGAAAAAACCGACATGGCCAACAAACTCCGCAAGGCCGCAGGGCTGCGATCACGGTGAGCGTATTTCGTCGTGCGTATTGCGAAGGTGTTCAGTGCATATCAACTCGGTCTGTGCTACTCCGCGAACATCTCTCCAAGTACTGACAAAACCATTTGTCGCGTCTTTGGGGTGATTTGTCCGAGCTTTTTAAGCAACCTAACTTTGTCCACTGTCCGTAACTGGTCGAGCACTATCTGACCGTGTTTCCCCCTGGAAGCGGCAGGGCACACGGGTTGGATATTGCCGCCCTTTGGTTGTCATCGGAGCGACAATTACGGTCGCGATGAATCTATTCATCTCGTCAGGCGATATCACCAGGCAGGGACGGGTCTTCTTGATTTCTTTACCTAAGGTTGGGTCGAGATTGACCAAGAAAACATCAAAGCGTTTCACTGCCAGTGCCATTCGTCTGCATCCCATCGGGTTAGGCTTATTGCATCTTCATCTAACAGCCGGTCGTCTCGTCTCTCAGCCATTTTTTTAAACTGCTCATCCCAGTCCTGGCGCGGACGTTGGCTCCGCTGGATCACTAATTGATTTTGTCTGACCGACAATTGTACTTGCCCCTGTAACTTTAGCTGACGGAGCAAAAGCTTTGGGATACGAATGCCCTGCGAATTGCCTATCTTAACTATATTGGTTTTCATTACAGCACTCGCAACAAAATTTCTGTATCTGTTATATCTATTTACATTTTATACACGCAGACTAGCTCGGTCAAGAAAAAAACAAACGGTCTGAAAAAAACCGACATCGTCAAAAACTTGCGCGAAGCAGCAGGACTATAAGGGTGACTCAGGGTGGTTGCCCAAATCTCTTGTAGGGCCGGTTATGTCTAATATAATCCTTCTATGTCCGAAAAATATGACCCAAATATACATCATCGCCGCTCCACCCGTCTACCCGGCTACGATTATTCACAGGATGGTTGGTATTTCATTACGATTTGCACGCAGAGCCGAAAATATATGTTCGGGGAAATAATTGAGGACCGAATGAGATTGTATAGCGCCGGGGTTATGGCAAAAACATGGTGGCTTAAGGTGACCAATAAATTTCCCTTGATTCAGACAGACGAATATGTTGTTATGCCCAACCATTTTCACGGAATTATAAACATCGTAGGGGCGGCCCCAAGTGGCCGCCCAATACCTGGTAACACCAACAACAAATTAGGGCAACCACATAGGGTTGCCCCTACAGTAGGGGACGTTGTGAATTGGTTTAAAACGATGACGACCAATCAATATATTCGTGGTGTAAGACAAAATGGTTGGCCCCCATTTCCTGACAGATTATGGCAGCGCAATTATTACGAACATATCATCCGCAATGAAGACGAATTAAACCGATTTCGCCGATACATTGCTGACAACCCCTGCAATTGGCAAACCGACAAGGAAAACCCAGACGTAACGTCGTAGGGCTGATCCTGGTGGTCGCCCTAATCTATTTCCCCCGATTTTCTGGCATGGTTCAAACAGTTCAGATTCTGGGCAACATTGATTTGTGGCTCCATAGTGGGTGGCAGCCTCAAATCCGAAGGATTTGGGGATGGGTTACGCCGCTTTTGGAGCTTTGCCATCCCCAAGCTGCGCTTGAGGCTGCCACCCAGGATTGAACCATGCCCAATTTTGGCATTTATGGACAATTTCAACTTCTTGGAATAGACGAAATAGGCTTTATCAGCGCTTGCTTGTTCTTAAGGAAGGTTCAATATGACTGAAAGCTATATCTTGGCTATTGACCAGGGTACCAGTGGAACAAAAACGGTCATCTTTGACTCCAAGGGTCAGATTATTTCAAAAGCAACCGAAGAACTAAAGTCTTACTTTCCACAGGCTGGCTTTGTAGAGCAGGACCCAATTGAAATCTATAAGAGTGTGTTGGATTCCGTAAGACTATGCTTAAGGAAATTTTCAGAAGATCCTTCCAGAAATTTAGAAAATATTACAACCTGCGGTATTTCAAATCAGAGGGAGACTTTTCTTCTCTGGGATAAGGAGGGAAGTGCTCTTTGCAAGGCGATTGTCTGGCAGTGCAAAAGATCGGTTGAGATCTGTGACCGCCTGAAAGGCTCAGATCTGGAAAATGAGGTCAAGAAAAGGACCGGCCTAATTATCGATCCCTATTTCTCCGGAACGAAGTTGATCTGGCTTCACGAAAACGATGAGCGGATAAGGGGCGCTATCACAAAAGGAAATGCCTATTTCGGTACAATCGATTCCTGGCTTCTCTTTAAGCTCACCGGCGGAAGAAGGTATCTTACAGACTATACAAACGCCTGCCGAACGCTTCTGTTCAACATCGATGATTTGCGATGGGATGATTGTCTTTTGGACAGTTTCAAACTCAAGAATCTAAACCTTCCGGAGCCCAAGCCATCCTCTTTTCTATACGGCGAATCGGATTTTGAAGGGCTCTTTCCAGACAAAGTGACAATATCAGCGATGATTGGCGATTCTCATGCGGCAGCCTTTGGCCAAGGATGTTCTTGTTCCGGTATGGCCAAGGCAACCATGGGCACCGGCTCTTCAATTCTGCTCAACACCGGGCCCACCAGAATTGAATCAGAAAAGGGGATGGTAGCGACCATCTGCTGGAGCACTTCTGATAGGGTGGACTACGCGCTGGAGGGCATAATCGTCACTTGCGGAGCTACCGTCAATTGGTTGCGTGATCGGCTGGGACTGTTCGCAGACAGCCGAGAAACCGAGCAGATGGCACTTTCTGTTCAGAATAGTAATGGTGTCTATCTCGTCCCTGCGTTCAGCGGATTAGGCGCGCCACACTGGAAGATGGATGCCAGAGCCGCGATTTTAGGTCTGACCTTCGGCTGTGATAAGAATCATGTTGTTCGTGCTGCCTTGGAATCGATCCCGTACCAGATAAAAGACGTCATTATCGCCATGGAGCAAGATAGCGGAATCAAATTGGCAGAGTTGAGGGTAGACGGGGGTATAACGGCAAACCGCTTCGTCATGCAGTTCTTGGCGGACCTGTTGAAAACAAACGTCGTCAACATCGGGATAGAAGAGGCTTCTGCTCTCGGCGCCGCCTACTTGGCTGGGCTTGGCCAGGGGATTTTCGATGATATTGACCAACTAAAAAGCCTGAACGTTGGCAAGAAGCAGTTTTCTCCCAATCCTGACACTGAGCAGGTTCATACCTCTTACGAAGGCTGGAAAAAGGCCGTACAAAAGCTGTTGTAGGCTGCTGTGCTTTGCGTGAGACAGAAAGCTTTTTCCGGCATTTGGTGTTTCGTATAGATTTGTTCAATGACAAGCGAAAAGTCCCCGAGTTCAAAGCTAACTCGGCAATCAAATCAAGTTTTGCCGAGCATTCGCGAAATGGTACGAAATAAACGCAAAATGGAGTTGCTTCTCGGACTATAAATTGTTAAAATATAGGCGATTGAATAGGTAACGAGAATCTTTATCTATGTCTGCCTTTGTTCTCCGTAGATTCGAACTGCGTAATTATGCAGAAGAAAAGCGGCTTTACACTGATTGAGTTGCTGGTGGTCATTGCCATCATTGCTTTGTTGATGGGGATCATTATCCCTGTCCTCGGCAAAGTTAGAGAGCAAGGGCGAACTATTTCGTGCCGGTCAAACTTGCGTCAGTACGGCATGGCGACAAGAATGTACCTGGATGATAATGACCTATACTTTCCAGATTCTTAGACATGGTTGAAGTCCGCTAGCCACGATTATGTTCGGAAAGGTGAACAGCCGGACGGCGTGTTCTGGCCTTACGTGAAGGCTTTGGACGTCCACATGTGCCCCAAGTTCTCGTCGCTGGTCAAAGGTACGCAATGGAGAGATACTGCGGTTAGTTATGTCATGAATTCCTATGTGGGCAGGGGCGGAAGTATTTGGGCAAATTGGCTGGGTGACGGAGTCACCGGTGTTAAGAAAGAAACTGAGGTCTACAGCGCCTCGAAAGTGATAGTGTTCACGGAGGAGAATACCTGGACGATTGAAGGTTATAGTGACTATCCGTTCAATGACACGCACTTCACAGTTGGCAACTGGACCAGCCAAATTGACAATTACGCCACCTTCCACAATGCCCCGGGAGACCTCGATAGAGGTGGGGCCAACATCGTTTTTGTTGATGGGCATGTCGAATTGCTTCCGAGGGTATCAGACTTGGATGAGGGCTTCAAATTGGCTTGGCCGAAAAGGGGCCTGCCTTGCTAGCGAGCTAAGTTGATTATTGTGAAGATAAAGCTCCGTCAGGTTCGCCAGTTTGCCTATCTCCGGCGGTAGCGAGCTAAGTTGGTTACCACTAAGAGAAAGCTCCGTCAGGTTCGCAAGTTTGCCTATCTCCGGCGGTAGTGAGCTAAGTTGACTACGGTAAAGATAAAGCTCGGTCAGGCTCGCCAGTTTGCCTATCTCCGCCGGTAGGGATTTTATGCCTTCGCCAATGAGCTTAAGCTCTGTTCGGCCATCTCTCGCCGCTTCCTCGATGACCTTAATCAGCGCCTTCTCATCCATATTCCGTCCCCTGAGCTTACCGCTCTCAAATCGCCCGCATTTAACTAAAGCTCTTTCCGACTTGTTTGTCCCGTTCGAATTTATAGCACTGCGGACGCTGTTTGTCAACAATACGCGTGATTTTCATCTGTGGCAATACAAATCCGCGCAAATCTGTGAAATCTGTGGTGAAAATTCGTGTCCATTCGTGGCTATCTCCCTCCTTGTCCCCGCGTTTTACCCGCGCAGCAGCGTAGCGGGGATCCGTCCCCAAAACTCGCCCCTCTTCCTCCGACTAAAAAGAATTCCGCATAATCTGCGAAACCTCTGCCCGCGAAGCCTGCTCTCGACTCCGATCGGTGGGCGGCCATCCGCGGCAGCACAAACTCAAAACTAAGCACCAAGAACTCAAAACTCGCTCCTCTCTGTGTCCTCTGTGGCCAGGGTGAATCTTGTCAATCCTGTTATCCTGTCTTAAAGAATGTTTCGTGTCTGTTTTTCATCAGTGTTAATTCGTGTTGATTCGTGGCTAATTTCCCTCTGTGCCTTTGTCACTTTGCGTCCAAGAATGCGAGTCACGAGCGACGAGCCACGAGTCCGAGCATTGAGCATCAAGAATCGAGCACCCAGCACGGTCCAATCACCATTGAAGCGCAGCGGAAATCCGCCTACGGCGGAATCACTAATTGCTCGCAAAAATTTTTCCAAAAATTCTGCGATTTGCCCTTGACTTTTCGACCCCCTATTTTTGGCCCAATATCGAGACCCGTTCAATTTTGACTAAAAAAGCGCGCGCTTTTACGAATTTTTGCCAAAAAGGTGCGCGCTTTTACGAAAAAATGCAAAAAAGTGCGCATTTTTGCAATTTGACGTCTTCACACTTAAGCTCTTGTAAATTATGCACTTATGAAAACTTTTCGCTGTTGTCTCACAAACTAAGTGTCGTATTCCACCCTCTCTTATGTCGTTATTTTTGCCCTCTCTCTTGTCGAATAATTTCTACTGTCATCGCCTCAAAGCAGCCGAATAATACACTGACAAGGCCGATCCTGACTTGCTGACAAGAGTTTTGCAAAATGGAGATTAGGCATATATTATTTAAGGAAATCCGTTTTTTGATTTCCTTAAATAATCAAGCTAAGTAATTATCTATCAAACAGTTACTGTTTGAAAAGTAAAAATTAAACAACAAATTTTCCTTTTCAAAGTATGCCTAATCTCAATTTTGCAAAAGTTCAATTGCTGAGAAAAGGCCGTTTTTATCGTCTAAGCCTTGCAGAATTCAGTGGTTACTGACACAAGAAACAGTTCGCTCGCCGACCGTATCGCCCTGGTCATTGTTCTTTTGATGGCCCTTGGGACGGTCTTTGTCTTCTCGGCAAGCGCTAACCTCAGTCATGAGCTTGACTTACACAGATTCTACGATTTTCCCAGCCTACGCCAAATCCTATTTTTCCCCATAGCTTGTCTGATTATGTACACCGTTTCGTGCCTGGATTATCGCACGTTTAGCTTAGCTAACGGCTGGTTAAGATCGCTGACCGGCTATTTGTTAGTCATTAGTATAGCATTACTTATACTGGTTCTGATCCCGCAATTTGGCGCGGAGGTAAACCGTGCCCGCCGATGGCTCAGAATCCCCGCTGGACCAATCGTAGTAAGTTTTCAACCCTCTGAGCTGGCAAAGTGGGCGATAGTCTTTTTCTTGGCTGCCATTTGCGATAAGTCAAGTTTTGACATTAGGTTATACTGGAAAAGGTTCGTACCCATCTGCTCTGTCATCGCTGTAGCAGTCGTGTTGATAGTCGTTGAAGATTTTGGCACAGCAGCATTTATGGCAGTTCTTGGCTTCTTGATGTTAATAATGGCTGGCGTGAGGTGGTGGCATATCTTAACCCCTTTGCCGGTCGGCGCTGTCGGCTTTCTTGTCGTACTGCTGCGTTCACCCAGCCGAATGCAGCGGATCGCCGCTTTCTTGAGTCCCGAGAAGTGGACAGATTCAGCGGCCTACCAGGCCAACCAGTCGCTGATTGCTCTGGGCTCCGGCGGACTGTGGGGTAAAGGGCTGGGTAAGGGAATCTGCAAGTACGGTCATTTGCCGGAAGATACAACGGATTTTGTTTTCGCGATCATCGGCGAAGAACTTGGCTTTGTCGGAACCGCGGCGATCATTGGACTGTTTATCGTCTTCGTTTGGCTTGGGATTCTGGTGGTCGTCCGCTGCCGGGACCGTTTCGGGCAACTCTTGGCTGGCGGCATCGTCTTGACAATTGCTCTTCAGGCGGCACTCAATATCGGGGTGGTGACGGTCGTACTGCCGACAAAAGGCATCCCTCTACCGTTTGTAAGTGCGGGCGGAACGAGCATGCTGCTGTCATCCGCTGCCGTTGGTGTGTTGCTGAATATTGCCAAACAATCAACTCGAAACCCCGTCGAATCACGACACAAACCGGAGTCCTGATCATCAATCGTGACGTGCACCCGGAAGGTGCTCCGGACGGCAAAACTTCTGGACAGAAACCGACCAATTTAGTAGAATGATCTGCAAGGCCAAGCTGTCCCCATACCTTCAAAAGGCTTCTGCAAAATTGCAGGTTAGGCATACTTTGACAAGAAAAAATCGTTTTTTGATTTTTTCTTGTTAAACACTAAGCTGTTCTTTAACAAATAGTTGAGCGATTATTTAAGAAAATCAGAAAACGGATTTTCTTAAATAATATATGCCTAACCTGCAATTTTGCAGAACTCATCACACCTCCAATGGAAGGAGAAAAAATGAGCAGGTCTACCGTAAGATACGTTGTGACAGCAGTTCTGGTGCTGTCAGTAGCTGAAGCTCTTGCAGGAGAATCGTACAATCTGGGCTTTTCGACTTACCTGGGCGGTAGCGATTGGGAACACGCCCGGGACGTGGCGGTCGACAGCCGAGGCAATGTTTACGTCGTAGGCGGTACGGCCTCATCGGACTTTCCCACGACACCTGGAGCGTACCGTCGGACGCTCAGCACCGGTGGCTCTCAGGCATTCGGCCCATGCGATGTGTTCGTGGCAAAATTCGGGCCCACGGGGAATCTCATCTGGTCCACGTATATCGGCGGCCCGAATTATGACCGAGCCTATGCCGTTGAGGTAGACAGCGCGGGTTATGTGTATGTGGCTGGGCGGGCGGGACCAGGCTTGCCCGTCAAGAATGCTTTTCAGCCCAACTTCGATGGTGTGGACAACGGTTCATACGGAATGCAGAACGCATTTGTCCTGAAACTCAAACCCGATGGCTCTGATCTGGTTTGGTGCAGCTATGTTGGTGTCTCCACACTGTGTCGCGACCTGGCTATTGACGAGAATGGTGACGTCTATGTTCCAGGGGGCCGGTGGAACACGAGCAAGGCTCCGCCGGCCGAGTGGTTCGTCAATGCTTACCAGAAGAATCCGCTAGGCGGCGAATCAGACTGTGGTGCTATAAAGATCAAGAGCGATGGGTCGCAAGTTCTATGGGCCACATGGTTAGGTGGTAGTGGCAGGGACACAAGTGCGGCTTCGATTAGAGTCGATGGGGATGACAACGTTTATGTTGGAGGTTCCACTTTCTCAACAGATTTTCCTACGACAGCCGGGGCATACGATAGGACTTACGGTGGCGAGGCGGATTTCTTCGTCGCCAAGCTGACGCCCGATGGGTCTGACCTGGTTTACGGTACCTATCTGGGCGGTCCGGGCAACGAATGGATTAGCACGCATAACCTGGCGGTGGACGGGGCGGGAAATGCGTACGTGGCGATACCGACCGCATCGCCGAACTACCCGACCACCGCTGGGGCTTTCCAAAGAACATTTCGCGGCGGCAACACAGATTGGGCGATCACCAAGCTCTCGCCAACTGGAGCCCTGCTGGCGAGCACATTTATCGGTGACAGCGGCGGCGAAAACGCCGATGGTGTTTATGTAGACTCTTCGGGTAACGTGTTCATAACCGGTGAGACTCAATCGGGTGACTTCCCGGTTACAGCCAATGCCTATCAAACAAGTAGCCGCGGGGGCACCGAAGCTGTTTTGGTGAGACTATCAGCGGATTTTGGCCAGCTTCTGTACTGCACGTATATGGGTGGCCGTACCAACGACACTGGTCGTTCAGAGTGTCTCGGAAAGGACGGCAACCTTTACGTGACGGGGGCAACTAATGGCTCCAGTTGGCCGGTCAGGAACGCGTTCCAAGGCGCGTTTGCCGGCGGAGGGGGAAACTGGGGTAACGGAGATTGTATCCTGGCTAAGTTTGTCCCAGGAAATGCGATTACGGTCGACCCAAGTATTACTTATCAAACCATCACTGGCTGGGAGGCCACTGCTTGGATCGCAGAGCCAGGTGATCCAGCTCTTGGCAACTACAGAGACACTGTGTTTGACATGTTAGTTAACGATATAGGGATCAACAGGGTCAGACTGGAAATAAGAAGCGGTGTGGAGAACAGCAACGATAACTGGTCGGATCATCAGGCTGGAAAAATAGACTACCAAACGTGGAGAAGCCGGCGGTATGCAACGGTCAACGATAATGGCGATCCATGTGACATCAACTGGGCAGGGTTCCATTTTTCCGAGATGGATTATACGGTGGAAAACATTGTCCTGCCCCTAAAACAGCTTCTGGAAGCAAACGGAGAGGAGCTCTTTGTGAACGTTAATTATGTTGCTTTTACCGGCCAGATCAAAGGCGGCGGGATTTACATGCACGATGACGCTGCGGAATACGCCGAGTTTGTTCTGGCAACATATCAGCATTTGCAGAACAAGTACGGCTGGGTGCCCGATGCGTGGGAGGTGCTGCTGGAGCCGGACAATGTTTCTCAGTGGAATGGGACACTGATAGGCCAAGCGATTGTCGCCGCTGCCAACCGACTAAAGGCTAATGGATTTGACCCTGTCTTTATTGCACCTTCAAACACGAATATGGCTAACGCGATTACTTACTTTGACCAAATGGTTCAGGTGCCTGGTGCTCTGCAGTTTGTGCGGGAATTTTCGTACCACCGCTATGGTGGCGTGTCCATTCAGAATCTACAAGCTATTGCCGGCAGGGCAAAGCAACACGGTATCGGCACCTCAATGCTGGAATGGTGGAGCAATAGTAACACCTATCTCACGCTTCACGAGGACCTGGAGATTGGCAGCAATTCGGCCTGGCAGCAAGCCGTTGTTCGTGGCTTTTTTACAATTGATGATAGTGACCCGTCCAATCCAAAAGTCTCAATCAGTGACAAGACCAAATTCACTCGGCAGTATTACAAATTTGTCCGGCCCGGTGCACTGCGGATCGAGGCTAAATCCAACTCGAACGACTTTGACCCTCTCGCATTTATTAACGATGATGGCAAGCATGTCGTGGTAGTCAAGTGCGATGCTAGAGGTGATCTCTCGATCCAGCAACTGCCCGCCGGGACATACGGTATCAAATACACAACATCCGGCGAGTACGATGTGGACTTGCCGGATCAGGTTATCAATCCCGGCGAGGCCGTGACGGCCACCATTCCGGCTGCCGGCGTCTTGACGGTTTATGGCAAATCAACTTCATCTGATACTGAGGCCCCGTCGGCGCCAACGGGTCTTGTGGCTGATGCGGTATCATCCTCGCAAATCAACCTAAACTGGACGCCATCGACGGATAATGTTGCGGTTGCCGGTTACAAGATGTACAGAGACGGCGTCCGAATAGCCTTCTCGCCGACCAACTCATATTCAGACGCGGATCTTGAGCCCTCAACCACCTACTCGTACAGAGTCTCTGCCTACGATGCAGCGGGAAATGAATCGAATAAGTCGCCTCCGGCAAGTGCAACGACACAAGCGCATCACGTTGACAGTGGGCTGGTTGGATACTGGCGGTTCGACGAAGGCAGCGGCATCTTGGCTATAGATTCATCAGGTAGTAATAATAGCGGTACTATAATTGGCCCAGCCTGGGTGACCGGCAGGATAGGACATGCGTTGGATTTTGACGGAATGAATGACTACGTGCGCATTGTTGCGAATCCCGCCTTGGATAACCTCAATGCAATCACCATGGCAGCATGGATATATCCTCGCGTTGACGCACATTGGCATGTCCTTGACAAAGGTGATGGCGATAAAAGAATATACGCGGAAGGTGCGAGCTTGGCATTAAGCGGACGGGTAAGATACACTGGCACGCATGCCTACTCTGAGAGTCTCAGCAATACTATCACGCTCAACACGTGGCAGAAAAACGCTTGCATTTATCGCCGAGTTCAGGCAGACTTTGAACGTGAAGGCAGGCAAGGAGCTGTTTGATGCGCGGTAAGAGTTTTTTCTTCGCTGGTGGAGGGACGGGGGGACACATCTATCCTGCTATAGCTATGGCAGAGAAAGTGATCAAACTTGAGCCGATGGTGAAAATACATTTTTTCTGCAGCACACGCGATATTGATACACAAATCCTCCGTCGAACTGCGTTCGAGTACACTCAGCTTCGTGCGAAAGGTCTGTTTGTGCGGCCTGATAGACTGATCGGCTTTTGCACATCATTCTTAAAAAGCTATCGAGTCGCAAAACAAGTAATCACGCCGAGCGACAATGCTGTAGTTATCGGTGCCGGTGGGTTTGTTGCGGCGCCGGTTTGTCGGGCAGCGCATAGATCGGGGATACCCGTTGTACTTATCAACGTTGACACTGTGCCAGGCCGGGCAAATAAGATGATAGCTCGTTGGGCAGACGAGGTTTTTGTGCAGTTTGAGGAAACGGCGCAATACTTTGCCAAAAGGAAAGTGCAAATCAGTGTTGTCGGCTGTCCGCTGCGAAGCGGCTTTGAGAATCCGGAGCCGGATAAAGCGATTACTCAGTTGGGTCTCGATGAAAGCAAAAAGACGTTGCTCATAACCGGTGCGTCGAGCGGATCGGAAAATATTAACGATGCGGTGTGTTCGCTATTACAAAGGTCAGATAGCTTTGCTGATGATTGGCAGATAGTCCATCTGACAGGCATGCGTAACTACGAAAACGTCAAGCAGGGATACGTTAATGCCAGAATCGGGCACAGAGTATTGGGATATTTTGATGATATGCCGAACTTGTTAGCTGCTGCGGATTTGGTTGTCGGCAGAAGCGGTGCGGTGAGCGTGGCTGAATATGCGGCCGCACGTGTGCCGAGCATTTGTGTGCCTTACCCGTACCATAAAGATAGGCACCAGTATCTAAATGCGGGCAAACTGGTTAAGGCGGGAGCAGGCGTTATTGTCGATGACTTGCCGAATGCTAAAGAACGGGCTGAATGGCTGTGGGAAGCATTAGAGGGGCTGATGAAAGACGAAGAGAAACGCAACGAGATGAAAAAGAACTGCGAAAGAATTGCTAACAAACAGGCCAGCTTAAAGATTGCGCAGCGCCTGTTAGGAATCACCCGTTAGCATATTACGCACAGCCATCTGGAACGCTGGCTGTCCCTGATTTTTCCAGGAATTCGCTTGACAGCACGGTGTTTGCTGAGAATAATAGTGCGTTGGTGGCCAGCGAGGATGGGCAAAAGTGCCAGACTGTGACGTTGGAAAACCGTCGTAAGTGGATTGCTATTTGGTTTCGGCAAATTGTCCTTGTCAGAAAGAGAATGAAATGAGTAGATTCAATAGCACACGCCGTGATTTCCAGAAAAGACGCCGGGAAACCGAATTTCATCTAAACCGCCGGAGTTTTCTCAGGCGATCAATGTACATTAGTACGGCTGCAGTTATGGCGGGGCCGCTGCGCAGAGCGCTGGCTCTGGCCGGAGAGACACCCGGTTCGAAGATGAAGTTGGGGCTGGTGACTTACCAGTGGGGAAAAGACTGGGACCTGCCTACGTTGATTGCAAACTGCGAGAAAAGCAAAGTGCTTGGTGTGGAGCTGCGGACCCAGCACGCGCACAAGGTCGAATCGAATCTCAGCACCGGGCAGCGTAAGGAAGTCAAGAAACACTTCGATAACACTCCTGTCGTGCTCGTGGGTCTGGGTACGAACTTCGCCTTCCACCACGTTGACCAGGCACGGCTTGGCAGAGAGATTGAAGGTGCAAAACAATATATCAAGCTGGCCCACGACGTAGGCGGCTCAGGCGTGAAGGTCAAGCCAAACGATCTTCCCAAGGGTGTGTCCCGTGAAAAGACAATCGAACAGATCGGCAAGTCACTCAATATTCTGGGCGCATTCGGGGCCGACTATGGCCAGGAGATTCGATTAGAGGTTCACGGCTCATGTTCACCTCTGCCTATCATAAAGGAAATCATGGATGTGGCTGACCATCCCAACGTCGGCGTGTGCTGGAACTGCAACTCGCAGGACCTCCAGGGCGAGGGCTTGGAGTATAACTTCAACTTAGTCAAGGACCGCTTCGGCGATACGGTGCATGTTCGTGAACTGAACATCGGCAGCTACCCTTATCAGGAGTTGATGAACCTACTGGTGGAGATGGACTACGGCGGCTGGATACTCCTTGAGGCCCGCACGAATCCCAAAGACCGTGTCAAGGCACTGATTGAGCAGCGGGAAGTATGGAAGGCCATGATTGCGAAGGCCCAGGCGGCAGATGCCGGCGCGGTGCGGCGCGGCCGTGGGGTCCGGATTGCTAAGGCCGGCAAGAATCTGCGCGTGGAGATCAACGGCAAGCTGTTTACGGAGTACAACTTTCAGGATGTTCCGCGTCCGTATTTCTATCCGGTGATTGGGCCGACAGGTGTGCCGATTGTTCGCCACTGGCCAATGAAGGAGGGCAAGGACGAGGCGAAAGACCACGTACACCACCGAAGCATGTGGTTTACGCATGGCGATGTGAACGGGCATGATTTCTGGAGCGAGGGCAGTAGATCAGGCAAGATCGTCCACGATAAGCTCCTTAAGATGACTTTCGGCCGTGACGTCGGTATCATTCAATCGCAGAACAAATGGGTCGCGCGGGATGGAAAGGTTATCTGCACAGATACGCGGACACATAAATTCTACCCGCCTACGGCGACCGGCCAAATGATGGACTTCGAGGTCACCATCCACGCCTCACACGGAAAGGTGGTTATGGGTGATACTAAGGAAGGTTCGATGGCGATTCGACTCGCACCGACGATGCGAGTCAAAACCAAAGAGGGCAAAGCTGGCAAGGGACATATTGTCAACAGTGAAGGTCGTAGTGACGGTGATGCGTGGGGTAAGCGTGCGGCCTGGTGCGATTACTACGGTCCTGTGGAAGGTGAAGTGGTGGGGGTGGCGATTTTTGACCATCCGAAGAATCCGAGGCATCCGACATGGTGGCACGTTCGCACGTACGGACTTTTCGCCGCCAATCCTTTCGGTGTGCATAACTTCGAAGGCAAGCCAAAGGGTACCGGCGACCTGACCATCCCGGCTGGTGAGAGTGTTACATTCAGGTATCGATTCTATTTCCATAAGGGCGATGAAAAACAAGCCCAAGTGGTTGACCATTACAGCGAATACGCGGCGACAAAATAAATGGCTTGACTGAGGAATCACATATTTCTCGGTTATTTACGAGAATGAAAAGCGGCATAAGAAAAGCTGGTTTAGTTGCTTTAGCAGGTGCGGCAATAGGAGTTGGTGTGTATGGTTGTAAAACGGAGGAGCCTGTAACGGAGGGCACTGCAACCACAGAGTCATTGGAGCAAGAATCTGTGGCCCTGAGACAACTAGAAGCGGTTATCGAATGGGAATTAAATAAGACCCCACAAAAAGAGGGGGTATTGGTAGCCCTTTTTTTAGATAGTGAGGAAACCGAAAATTCAATGGCGGAAGCTGAATATCGATGTTACTCTCGCCCAGGAAGAGGAGGTGGTTACAGCGGTATTAAAAGGATTCCTTACGGAGTTCCCTGGGTGACACGGGAGAGGGTGCGTTCTAATGATTTTAAAAGAGAGATAGTTATTGATCCGGGTCCTCCCTACAAAAATGTCACAAAAATTGTTACTCTAATACCCGGCCAGGTGACTAACTTAGGCCGCATAGTGTTAGAAAAAGTCAAGGCTGAAGGGACTGCATCCATTTCCGGAACTATTAAAGACGAGAACGGAAAACCTTTAAGGGGCGTAGAAGTATCTTCAAAAAAAGGAGTTGTGACTACGAACGCGGAAGGTTTCTATCGTATTGATGGATTCGGGCTTGAAGTCTGCAATTTAGACGTCAAGAAAGAAGGCTATATACCAAACTACGCAAAAGTATCAATCCGAAACATGGACAAACGTATTATCAAACAAGACTTTGTATCGTCCTACCCAAGAAAAGTTAGATTTCGCTATGTGATAAGTCGAAAAGAAAAAGATGATTTTCATGACCCGGATGCAACAGATGGCACAGTAGAGCTTGTTATCGGTGAAAAATATTCCCCCCTTCCCATAGATCAGATCAAAAATGAAGATTTCAGGCAGTTTATCACTCGAGTACGCCTCAATTTTCGAGTTAATGATGACAGATTGACTTTGAGCAATTCTTATGCACCAATTTTCTATAAAGGTCTCCGTTCATCTTCTGAACAATTTGGAACAATTAACAGTGTAGGTACATTAGACTACAACTCACAACATTGTCCTCCAATTCGAAAGGGTGATATAATTCTGATTAATGGAGGGCAAGTTAGTAATTATACACTTAAGATTCTGTTTGAAGAGGTGCAACCAATTCTTCCTTAAAACTGTCGAGATTTGTGTTATGAATGCTGATGGGAGTGAGCAGAAGAACTTGACGAAGAACCCTGCTAATGACACCCGTCCTTGTTGGGCTCCTGACGGAAAGAAGATAGCTTTTATGTCGTCCAGAGATGGCAATTGGCAGATTTATGTTATGAATCTGGATGGAAGTGACCAAAGAAATTTGACAAATAGTCCTGATGACGAAATGTCCCCTTCTTGGTCGCCATTTCTGCCTTCTGAAGCTAATGAGAAACAATGAAACGCAACAGGATGAAAACCCCACGTGAAACGTGGGGCTAAATATAGTAAAAGAAAGTGATTTGAAAGTACTCTGGAAAAAACCTTTGTAAGAAATATAGGAGAACAATTATGAGCAAGTTTACTCGTCGAGATTTTATGAAGAGTACGATGGCAGCCGGTGCGACGATGGTACTGGCGGGACCTCATTCACGGGTCCGCGGTGCAAACAACGACATCCGTCTGGCTGTGGTTGGCGTTGGGGGGCAGGGCGGCAACCACATAGGCATATTCCGCAAGATTCCAGGCGTTCGGGTCGTAGCGCTTTGTGACGCAGACAAGAACAATCTGGAAAAAAGAGTGAATGATTTCAAGAAACGCGATGAAAAAGTCGATGGCTACGTCAATGTTCGCAAGCTGCTGGAAGACAAGAACATCGATGCAATTACATCGGCAACGCCAAACCACTGGCATTCGATCCTTATAGTGTGGGCGTGCCAGGCGGGTAAGGACGTTTACATCGAAAAGCCGGTCTCGCACAATATCTGGGAAGGCCGAAAAAGCGTCGAGGCCGCTCGGAAGTACAACCGGATCGTGCAAACGGGCACGCAGAAGCGCTCCGATGAAGGGCTGATCGCAGCGTTCAAACATATTAAGGAAGGCGGCCTGGGCAAGATCAAGTGGTCACGTGGTTTCTGCTACAAGCCGCGCTTCAGCGGAGGCGGGATCGTCAACGGGACAAACGGACCAA
>DAOWID010000461.1 GCA_030641115.1 Planctomycetota bacterium
CACTGTTGTACGGCCTTCTTGGGCTGCGAATCATACAGGAGATTTCCCAAGTAGTAGTGTGCCCGAGCATCCCGAGGATTGTGCGCGATAGCCTCTCGAAGCACATCCAACGTCTCCAATCTGAACGGGAAACAATAGTCGGTCGGACAGCGACTCGCACTTCTGTAGAAACGGTTAGCTCTGCGTTCATCTCCCGTCTTGTCAAAAAGGTACGCCAAATAATAATGGATGGTCGGATAGTCGCTGATGTCCGGCCTTTGCATCCGCACAGCGCGAGAGAGTACATCAATCGCCTCGTCCCAGAATCCGCCGTTAACATAGTCAACAGCCAGCTCTACATAGGACTCGGCATAATCTCTCATTATCTGCTTCAATTCATCCAACTGCCCGCGTGCCTTTCTCCGAAGGCCCTTGCTCTTCAAAGCGAGATAGCACTCATTCCCTGTCCAATGATCCAAGGGGTCAAGCGCTGACGCGCGCGAAGCGGCACTCAGTGCTTCGTCGTCCCGCCCGAGCCGTCGGAGGACGGCGCTCTTGAGGTTTAGCGCCTTCGTGTTGACCGCATTGGTCTGAAGCGCGTGGTTTACGTGTTGCAAAGCCCGGTCAAGGTTGCCTTTTAGGCATGCGATCTCAGCCAGATTGTAGTAAGCCGCGGAACGAAAAGAATGGTCCCGTAGGGCCCGGTACAGAGTATCACACGCCTCGTCGTACTTGCCCTGTCTCTTCAAGACCAATCCAAGACGGTAATAAGCCTCGCAGTTTCGCGGACGAGTGTAGTCTCTTGATATGCGCTTGATGGCCGTCCTGAAATTCGCCTCGGCGTCTTCATACAATCCCTTCTGTGCATAATAGAGCCCAAGCTGTATGTTGCACCGTGAATCACACGGATCACGCCTCAACGCCTCGCGAAAGTAGTCGTTCGGATTTAATCGCGCGTTGTGGAACTGCTTGATACGCAATCCGGTCAGATACAATTCTTCAATCGTCTTTATGTCCTCGGGGGCGAGTGGAGGCTGGACTGTGGCCGGCAAGTTCGGATCGAAATTTGCCTCGGAGGGCTTGTACGCTATAAGCCTTTGCCCATCCTGTGTATACAATGTCGCCTCCAAATCCGTCTCGTTGATATCCGCTGGGAGATCTATCTCACAAATGAATGGATCAGCAGGCCCAATATCCACAACCTCTTCGAAGAGTTGCTTGCCCTTAGCTCTCACCAGTGCGCGCGCACCCGTGTACTTCTGGGTGGTATTCAATCCGAGTCTTATCTTACCATCTGACTTGGTCTCCAGATTGACCGCCGCGTTTAGATTGGCGGACTTCACACCACCAATCTCTCGCAGAGGATACCAATACTGTTTGCACTGTTTGGCCTCGTAAGGCTTGATCCAACTGTAGTCCGGCTGATTGTCTGAATAGGCGCCGACCATCAATTCCGCGTATGGCCCATCCGCATCAGTTAGAACCTGAGTGTCCCACATGCGGCCGACCTCTCCCGGCCCCCACTCCCAGAGTTTGGCGCCCGCGACTACGTGATGATTGCCTACATGTATCGTCCCTGCCTGCCTTCCGTGATCATAGCCGGCGAGAAAGCCCTCCTTCAGATCATGAGCAAATATGGAAACGGGACGAGGATGGTTCTTCCACCAGGACAAGTCCACGCCAACATAATCACGTCCCAAGTACTTCTCCTTAGCGACAGGCCAGTGAACAAAGTAGTTCTTCGCATGGTAAGTTCCATACGCGGTGCTCGGAGGAAAGAATATCTGATACGACTCGTTAGCGTGAGTTGCCACGTTGGCCCAGTACAGGAACGAATTTGTATTCTCCGTCCTGTTGAATATCTTCACATGGGCCTCGACATAGGACCTGCCCGGGTAGAGAGTAATGCCAATGGTCCATTTCATCCGATGCCGCGGCTCGATTTCTCCAATCCATATCGTCTTGCTGCCGTCGTCATTCTCGCTGAGAGTGTAATCCACCGGCATAAATGTGGATGCCCTGTGATGGTGAATAACGCACCACTCGATGCCTCCGGAGGTCCAGGCCCCCAGCATTCCAATGTTCGATGGCTTGATTACCTGCTGACGGTAAAAAATCTCGTAGCCGTTCGTCTTGTCAGTCGCATAGAACAACTTGCCGCCCAGCTCAGGCAAGACGCACAGCTTGATGTACTCGTTTTCAAGATAGACAGCATTGTACGTCTTGTCCTCACGGATATTCGACAAGTTATCCAGCAAAGGATATGGATAGATCACTTTACTGGCACCCTGGTAAGACAGAGGCCTTCTGAACATCGGATTCATATCTGCAGGATGAACCTTGTATGTCGGCAGCACAAGAGGCTCCTGCCAAATCTTTACGGTGCCGGTGCTTTGGCCGAGGAGACAGGGAACAGACGTGCCCACCAAGAAGACCAGATGTATAAACATCCTTCTAATCATAGCTTACCGCCTTTCAAAAACGACACCACTGCACCAAGCAAAGCGAAAAGGTAGCGAAACACAAGGGCTTTTTTGCATATCCCTCGTGACGACCGAATGAATATTTCAGTAGCAGGTCGCCGACTCTCGTGAAACTGTCGCAAATTGTACCAGAAGGAACAAGATTTGGTCAACATGAGCATCTCCAAAGCACCATTGCTTCCACTTAATCGCAAACATTCCTGTCAACATCTCTGCGATATTTGCGTCTATAATACTAAGGTGAGCGTTGGCGCGAAATTGCTGTTTTGGCAGATCGAGACAGGCGAGAGCGAAATGACAGAGATTTGTAAACGCTTTGTGAAAAGACGGGACTGTTATTTTACATTCATTTTACTTTGCCAGCCGATAGCATTGTTAGATAATAAGATCGCACAAATGAGATTGGAACATTTGGCCGAAAAGTTTTCGATTTGCCAGGAACCGGACTGTTGTTAGCATGCCAAAAAACAATGTGGATATTATAACTATCCTTCCTTTTCAAGGAGAACATATCATGTATAGACGATCCTTCTTCATCATCGCTGTTATGTGCAGTACTATTCTTGTTTTTGGATCCGTAGGTGGCGCTGCACAAGACAATGAAGATAAGGCAAGTGCCACACCTGCCAAAGTCTATGTGCCTTACAAGGAGCTCAAGGGCGTTTTTGAGAAAGCCGAGCAAGGAGTATTCCTCCCGTATAAGGAGTTCCAGAAGTTGTGGCGGGCGGCACAAGACAAGCCAGCGGACGTGTCCGAAGCGCCGTTCGAGTATTTGGTGAGCACAGCGAGGTTTCGTGGCCAGGTTAAGGAGGAAATTGCCACAGTGCGGCTGGAGCTGACGATCGATATCCTGGGCGACGGATGGGTTCAAGTGCCGGTTGGACTGGGCGAAGTGGCGGTGTCGGAGGCGACGCTACTGGAGACGGAAGCCGCCAAGACTGTACCTTTGCTGCGGGTAGTCGACGGCCAGTACATCTTCGTGACCAAGGGAAAAGGGCGATACGTACTTGCGCTGGATTTCGTGTGTCAGCTTGAAACGCAGCCTGGGCTGGCTGTATTGAAGTACCGTATTCCCTCGGCGGCGATAACAACGCTGGAGCTGTTGATTCCCGAAGAGAACCTGAAGGTGGACGTCCAGCCTATGCTTGCAGCGACCACATCACAAGTGGAAGCTGAAGGCGCCAAAGCCACCCGGCTACAAGCATTCCTTGGCTCGGCAAAGCAGGTGCGTCTTAGCTGGAAACCCAAGACCGAGGCGGCCGAAGAGCTTGAACCTGTTGTCATCTGTGAACAGTTCCAGCATATTAATGTCGCAGAAGCTCTTATCAGCCACGAGATTACGCTGAATTACAAGATCCACCGCGGAGGCGTCGATTCGTTTACCGTTAAGCTTCCCGGTGAATTTCGCCTTACCGACGTCAACGGAGCCAACATTGCCAAGTGGGATATAGAAACGGCAGCAGATAAGAGCGAGCAGACGCTCAAGGTTAAGCTATTCTCAGCGGCAAAAGATGAATATAGGCTCACAATCAAGATGGAGAGATTCTTGCAGGAGGCTCAAGTGGGCGTGGGGCTTAGGCCGGTCGTTACCGAGCAGGTGTTAAGAAGAAGCGGGCTGATTGGGATCACACATTCGCCTCGCCGCTTGATCCATCTCGAGGATGTGAACAATCTCGCCCGGGTGGACACAGGACAGCTTCCGAAGCACCTACAAAACCGCCCCGGCGTCACGGCCTATCGGTTCATAGCGTCTGACTACAGCGGCAAAATTGTGATCGAAACAACTTCGCCGAGGATAACAGTTAATCAGCAGTGGATGTTGGGCGTTGATAGCGATCGCCTGGAACTGCGAGGACGGATTCGCTACAAGGTCGAACGCACCGGCGTTTTTGAGCTGAACATGAATCTGCCGGAGCCGTGGCAGATCGAATCGGTCGGGCCGGAAACGCTGGTGGATGACTACGACTTAAAGGGCCAGGGTGACTCGCGAATTCTGCATATACTGTTGCGCAGAGAAAAGACGGGGGAGTTTGAGCTGACGATAGCGGCTCGGTCCGAGCGGACGCAAGCGGAGGGCTTGGTGGATTTCGTTCTGCCCCTTGCAGATGCAAAAGATCTACAGTTGTATCAGGGGCAGCTAATGCTGCTTTTGGCCGACCAGTTGCAGGCAGAAGTCCAGGAGGTTCAACAACTGCAAGCCATCCCGCTCAAACAGGCAGAGAAGTGGACCACCTTGGCAGGTTTGTCGCCGGCAATGGCATTTGAGTTTCGAGCCGTCGAGCGGGAGAAATCGGCCGGCGGGAAGTTCAAAGTTGCGCTCAAACCCGTGCAGATATCGGCCACAGTCCATCGGTTCGTGAATATCCAAGCAGGTTCCGTCGAACAAGAAGCGGTAATACAGTATCGGATTCGCTATGCACCGGTCGACACGCTGTATTTGAAAATGGCGACAGAATTGGCCGAGACCGGCGTGCAGATAACAGGGGCCAACATAAAGGAAAAACCTCGGATCGATGAGCTGCCCGATGACCAGCGTACAGAGGCTGATGAAGAAACCGCAAAGTGGGCCTATTACAAGGTCGTGCTGCAGTCGAAAGTAAGCGGCAGCTATGAACTAAAGGTGACAACACGTCGGCCCTTCCGGGCCGGCGAGATCAGACAAGCCAGTACGGTCAGCGTCGAACCGATATTGGCGGCAGGAAAGCTCTCCGATCAGAACGGGCACATTGCCATAGCCAAGGCGGAAACACTGGCCATCGGAGAACCGGTTATAGAGAACCTGACGCCAGCAGACGCCAGCAGTGCTGCTGATCTTCCGTACGAGCCTCATCGAAAAGGGGCATCACTGGCTTTCAAGTACAATGTGCCTCCGTTCACGTTAACCCTGCCGGTTGTGGTGCAGAAGGAGGCGACTGTTTTCACGACAATTGCCAGCGGTGTGATTGTAGAGCAGGTTCTGGCCCGCGACGGTATGCTTAACACCCACGCGACGTACCTGCTTGCAACGAGCCAGGGTGATAGGCTGCCCATAACTTTGCCCGCAAATGTAGAGCTAACAGCGGTACTGCTAAACGGCGCGGAGATACCGTTAGAGATGGGCGTGTCACCTGATGAACGGATTGTGCGTCTGCCTCACTCGGCGGGCCAGGTTTCAAGATTCGTGCTGGAGATTTCCTATGGTCTGAAGGGAGCCTCAGCTTCAAGGCTGCTTGCGCCGGCGTTGCCAGAAGAGATTCCGGTGCAGCAGACGCTCTGGCGGCTATGGATTCCGAAGGACGACCTTTTCCTTGGGCAGAACAAAGTCTTCTCGCGGCTCGCTCCGTACCAGAGCCAAGACATGCTGGCCAGATTGAAGGCGGGCCAACCCGGTCAGGTGAGCTTCAAGCTCTCCGGTCAAGGCAAGGTTCTCGACTTTGTTCGCCAGGGAGCACCGGGCAAGTTGTCCGTCATAGCAGCCGGCAAAGAAGTCTTTAGCATAGTCGTGTGGGCCCTGATCATCGTGGCCGGCGCGCTAATGCTCAAGCTAAGTGGTTTTCGTCGCGTGATGATCCTGCTGGCTGTGGCACTGGTTGCAGGAATAATTCACCTGTTCCTACCGCTATTGGTGAGCCAGATCCTGCGGCTTGGCACATTTGCCGCAATCCTCGTGCTGGCGTTGTGGATAACTCAGTGGGTATTCGGCAAGCTACCGGAGTGGCGCGAAGAAGTCGCTGCCAAGCGCAAAGTCGCTTTGGAGAAGAAGCGCAAGACCGAAGCGCAGGAGAGCGCAAAGAAACAAGTTGTTGAGGAACCCAAGGCTCCTGACCAGGAACCAAAAGAGTAGTCAAAACAGAACCAGGAGTACCATTATGAAATGTCGTATGCAACGGCTGAGACGGCTCCATTCTGCGAAATATCGCAGCATTGGAACATTGATAACCGTAGTGTTTGTTGTGAGCTGCCTTGCTTGCACCGTCGGCGGTGCCGAGTTCAAACCGAACATCTATGTCCCGTACGAGGACCTTGCCCATTTGATCGACCCGGCGGACAAAGCGGTTCTGATGAACCGCGCCGAATTCGAAGAGCTGTTGGCGGTTGCTGAGGCTAACGCCAAGGAGGCCGACACGCTTGAATTAGGACAGGTCAAGAACGCTGAATACTCCGCGGAAGTGACAGGAGAGCGAGTGGCCTTGACAGGCAAACTGAAGGTAGTGTCGATGAGCAAAAAGCCGGTGGCAATCCCGCTGGGTTTCGGACAGTTAGGACTTACGAAGGTTGTCCTTGATGGAGAGGCCGCACCGCTGGGCTACAACAAGCAAGGCAAACTGACGCTCATAGTCACCGCAAAAGGCAGCCACGAGCTTGAGATTGCAGGTACGAGCAGACTGAAGGAGCTTTCCACAGGTGGCATGCAGTTGAGCATATCGCTTCCGGAAACCGTGGCGGGAAGTATGAAGTTTGGTGCACCGGGTGATTTGGAAATTCATGCTACCGTACCCCAGTCTAAAAGGGTCTACGACCGAGAAACCGACCGCACAAGTATCGAGCTGACCATCGGCGGCAAAAACGCGCTGAGTGTAGTCTTGCTTGGAAACGGGCGCCGAGAAGACAACGAGGCCGTTCTGTTGGGCGAATCGGCTGCGACAGTGAGTTTGACTCGGTCGCACCAGGAGCTGGGGTGTCTTTATACCGTGCAGGTCCTTCGCCGAGGGGTAAGACAGTTGCAGTTCCAGCTACCCACCCAATGGACCGTAACTGAGGTCACGTGTCCGAGCTTAGTGCGCTGGTCTGTGGAGGAAGCAAGCCCATCGTCAAAGACACTTTCCGTGCGTCTGCGCTCCGGCAAAGTTGGTACGGTGGCGCTACACATCAAGGCCACTGCCGAGCGAAAGGCAGAGGCGTGGCAGAGCCCACGGGTGCTCCTTGTGGACGCAGCGTACCAGCGCGGATACCTGATGGTAAATACCAGTGAGGGCCTCGGTGTGCGTGGAGAAAGAGTGACCAGCGCGCGACGAGAGGACATATCGGCGGTGGGTTCTGTGGCGGGATTGGTTGGCGGAACGGGCGCGCGGCTGTACTTCCACTGGGGCGAGAACTGGTCGGTGGATTTGGAATTGGCCACTGTGGCACTTCGCCGCAGTATCAAGGAGCGGCAGAAAATAGTAGTTTCACCCAAACAGGTTGCCCTTACAGGCGAGTTCGAGGTAACGGCTATCGAGCGAGAACTCTTTGATATGGCATTTGTGCTCGGCGCACAGGCCGAACAGTGGCAAATTCGGACTGTACAAGTTGACGAGAAAGAGACAGGCTTCGAATACCGCATCGAAGAGAGCACAAATGGAAGGCTTCTGAAGATCGAGCTGTCACGACCGATTCGACCTGAGAAAATGGCCAATGTCAGGATCGTGCTGCAATATGTGCCCTCAAACTGGAATTGGGCGGGCGATGCGGCGGAACGGAGCATCGCGGTGCCGTTGATCGGGTCCCAAGCTGAGGATGTTTCGGGACACATTTCAGTGTCCGCTGTGGGGGACCTGGATGCACTGCCGAGTAAGGTGCCGGACGAATTGGAAGTGGTCCCGGTTGGGCGGATGGCTTCATTAGGGATGCGGAGGGATATTCAGCATGCCTACAGTTATAATGAGGCGCTTCGGGGTCAGGTGCAATTGGAGGTGTCGCGGAGGTCCCCCCGGCTGTCGAGTGAAGCTATTGGTCTGCTAAGTATCAATCCGCGCGAGTTCACGGGGGATTGGCGGATTACCTACACGATATCGCGAGCCTCTGCTAAGAAGCTATATGTGCTTGTTGACAAGTCGCTCGGGCAGGAAATCAGAATCACTTCAGCACTACCCATCAGCTCGAAAGGTATTGTGACGGCAGGTGAAAAGACTATGCCGCTATCCGGCGAATTGTCACAACAGTATAATCTCTGGCTGCTGACTCTTGATCACAAGGCTACCGGCAACGTGGCTATCGACGTACATTATGAGCGTCCAGTGACCGAGCGAACTCTACGGGTTCCGCTGGTTCGGCCGATATGCAAAGGCCAGATAAACGAACAACTGGCAATTCAGGGTAGCGAGGAGCTGGCACTTACTATTGAGGCCGAGAGGGCCAAAGAAGTTGATGCGATTGACCTACCCGCGTTGCCGGTTGCGGCAAGCCGCATTTTGGCAGCATTTCGATTAGATGCTCCAACATCGGCAAAGGGGGCAGAAGCAGCAGTCAGACTTGAAACCGCGGTTCACAAGAGCTACGAGATTCCCTCAGCATTGGCCGTCTCAGCAGAACTGACGACATATCTTGGCATACAGGGTGGGCAGCGCACCGAGGCGAGCCTGCGCGTTGCCAACGCCGGCAAGCAGTTTTTGACTATGCGTCTGCCGGAAGGAACGGAGCTCTGGTCGTTGCGGGTGAATAACAGACAAGTCAAGCCCCAGCGGAGCGCCCAAGGCGATTATCAAGTGGCTCTTGGCCAATTGGGCAAACCGGCTGAAGTGAGAATCGTCTATGCGTATGAGCCTGCAAATGTGAATCTCGAACGGATAGACTTGGGCGGAGTGGAACTGCCAGGGGTCCGGATGAACGAGATGAGTTGGACTGTGGTTCCGCCACCGGGTTACCGCATAACAAAGCAGGAAACCAGGATGCAAACGCACGACATTGTCCGGCCGATGCCGGCTTACGTGCGTGCCTATGAGATATTGAGGGACAACGTTTTCTTTGGTTCAGTGCTTATGACTTCTCTCGGCAAGGCTCAGAAGGTTCAGTATGCAGCGATACGTGCTGACCGGCTATCGTCAGAATCAGAAAAGGCCGGTCTTCGAATGCGCGGTGGAGCCGCTGCGCGTGCACCACTGCGGCCACCCCCACCTCGGGAAGCCCCTGCGCCCACCCAGCAGGGCAGCCGCCCGGTTAGCCGCCGGGACCTTGGTGTTAGACTGGCCAGTGCGGGGCGTTTTACGCTGCCCGTGGATATAGTTCCCACCGCCGGCGCGGGGCCCCGGGCCAGATTTACCGGATTGGGCACCGCGAAATTGACGGTGGGACTAACAAGTCGGTCCTGGGAGAGCGGCCTGTGGCTATTGGGCTTTGTACTGATAGCCGCCATTGGCATCGCACTGACCCAGCGAGGGGCGAAAGCCAAGGCGATTCTGATTGTGGTGGTCTTGTCCTTTGCATCGCTACTGGCCCTATGGTGGCCGGTGACGACGTACTTTGCCAACGGCTTTTTTGTGGCGGCTGTCTGCTTGATTCCGCTTTATGTGCTGATCTGCTTCGTTCGGTGGCTGTCGTGCAGGCTACAGTCAGGTGGGGCCATCGGCGGCGGATCTGCAACTGTTGTCACGCTGCTTGCGCTGGCGCTGTACATTGGCTGCTCAGCGCAAGTGGCCCAGGCTGAACCCGTAGCCAAGGTCAGGCAGGCCGGGCCGAGCCCCACAACGCAGCAGCAATCCCAACAGGGGAAAGTCGCAGCAGCAAGCATCAAGCAAGGACCGAAGAAAATGTTCCTGCCCGCAATCATCCCTTACGAAGGAGACCCGACAACTGCTGAAGGGGCTGACAAAGTTCTCATCCCGTATACGCGTTTCGTCAAATTGTGGAACCAGGCACATCCGGAAGACCCGATTGACGGGCTCAAACCGGGCACTGATATTTCGCTGGCCGCTGTGCGGTACAAAGTGACCGTGAGCGCCGAGCAGTTAGAATTGCTGCTTACTGCCGACATCCGGACCTATGGCAAGGATTGGGTGGTGCTGCCGCTCCCGATATCAGGGCTGGCAGTAACTGATGCAACACTCAATGGAAAACCGGCGCGACTACAGACCGGACCCAAGGGCACGGTCTTGATGCTGGCGGGCAGGACTTCCGGGCAGCTACAACTAAGGGCTGTTGCAAAGCCTCACTACCTTGGCCGCAGGGGTAGCGCAAGTTTTGAGCTGCCGCCTCTACCTGGGGCAATAATGACCGTGGTTTTGCCTGAAGAGGATCTGGAATTAGAGATTGACGAGGCCGAGGGCGTACTGACCAAGCATGAAGTGAACGGGGCTGTAGAATGGGTGGTGGGCCTGGGAATGGCGCGGAAACTGACACTTCGCTGGCTTCCGAAGCTGGGTGGAGGTGCGGCCGACCGCACGCTATCGGCCAGTTCGACACACGATGTCTATGCGTTTCACTGGGCGATTGTGGGAGTGAGCAACATAAGGTACAGCTTCTCCAGCGGTGAGCGTGACCGCTTCAGCTTGCTATTGCCGGAAGGTGCTACAGTGACAGATTTGAAAGGGACGAATATTCGTGATTATCGCGAGGCCGGTGAAAAGACAATCGAAGGCAAAACCTTCACTGTTGTGGAGGTGCGTCTGCACCGCCCCGCCAAGAAGCAGTACGATTTGACTATTCGCTGGCTTGGTGAGCTTCCGGCGTTGGAGAATCCACAGAGACTGTTTCTGGTTCGAGCCGGCGATGTCAGTCGCGAGAGCGGGACGGTCACATTGCATTCGGCAGGAGGCATAGCGATAAAGCTGACTGAGGTCAGCGGCGGTCGCAGGACGAGCGTCGCCGAGAGTGGGGATTCACGCGACGTGGAACTGACCTGCGACAGGGCAAAGGCGGTGGCTCGGTATTACTGGCCCTACAGGCCGTTTGCATTGTTTGTACAACTATCACGGTTGATGGCCAAACCGAAGGTACATCTCGACCAGCTTGTGCGAATAAGCACCGACAGAGTTGAGCTGCTGGTCCAGGCAAACCTCAAAGCTGAACAGGGGAGGCTATTTGGTGCAAGTTTTGTCCTTCCGGAAGGCTACGAGCTGCTCAGCGCAGTAGGACCTGCGGTTGAGAACTTCTATGAGCGGTCGAACGTGAAAGGCAAGTTCGTGCACATAAAGTTCCACGGCGGCGAACGCGAAGCTAAGATTGCGTTGGTGCTCGTGCGCAGAAAGGCCCAGTTCGAGGATTTTTCTGTGCCGACAATCACTTACATCGACCCTGTGGGACACGAGGCGGTCAAGCAGCAAGGCCGAGTCGCTGTGCAGGTCGCAGCGTCACTGGAGGCCGAGACTGTCGCAAGTGAGAATCTCAAGGCGATTGCGCCTCCGGCCTTGAAGGGCTGGCTGGATGACAGGCAAATTGGTTCAGTACAATTCGCCTACCGATACGAGGTGGCCAATCCCGTACTGCGGTTGAACATTCGCCGGCTGCCCATGCAGGTACGCGTAGAGATCTTCGCCGGTCTGGTGGTTAGATCAACAGTTGCGGCCTACACGTACAGGCTGCGCTATAACATCGGTGGTTCGCCAGTCGATCGCCTCAGCTTTCAACTCCCAAGCGAATACGCTCCGCTGGTAGCAGTGGAGTCACCGGCGATGCGCAGCGTGGCTCAGTCCGACGCCGGTGACGATAAAACAAGGTGGGATGTTGCACTCATCAACGAGGTTACCGGCTTGGTGGACGTGGTGGTCAACTTCGCCCTGCCGATTGACGCATCAACAAAGGTGCTGCCAATGCCGCGCATCGAGACCGACGCCCCTGCGGGCTACCGGGCAATTGTGGTGGTGCAGAATATGTCAAGGCATGACATCGACGTCAAGGATAGGACGGAGCTGACTGAACTCGCAGTGAGCGAGCAACAAAAACTGATGCCCAGAGAGATGAGAGAATCACTACAGTATGTTTTCCAGTCGTTTGAGGAAAAGTGGTCGCTCGGTCTCGATCTTAAGCCAGCCAAGATGGCGGCCCGAATCCAGGCAGTCGTGGACCTGCTTTCGCTGACGACTGTTATCGACCGGAATGGCCGATGTCGCTACGAGGCGAGGGTCGCGCTACAGAATCGCAGTGAGCAATTCCTGCGGGTGAAGGTGCCGGAGGGCTTGCGTCTGTGGAGCGCCAAAGTTGCAGATCAGCCAGTCAAACCCGCAAGGCCGACAAGCTCACGTGAAGAGGAAGTATTGATCCCCCTGGTCAAGACTTCCCCTGGTGGCTTGCCGTACGACGTCCACCTGTTTTTCGCCAGCGAAAGCGATAAGCCGTTGGTTGAGCCACTAAATGGTCTGACCAAGCTCAAGCCGCCCGGCATATCAATTATCGGGATTCCCGTTATGCGAACGACATGGTCGCTGCGATTACCCGGCGGTTATCGCTATGTGCGCCCCAGTGGCAACATGTCACCGGTAGCCGGCACAGTGGAAGTGATGAGCCTTGGCATTGAGGCGAAATTGGAACAGCTAAAAAGGTTAGAGAAGACCTATCGCGACGTGGCTGGATCTTCCAGCCATAGGGAGCAGATTGCCGGGAGAAACTGGGAAGTGTTCAACGAGAAACTCCGTGAAGACATCAGGCAAGCTGAATCGCACCTCGACACCTATCGGGGCCAGGTGAGCGATGAAGAATATCAGCGGCTCAAGTCCAAAATCGGCGGACAAATACGCGTGCAGACCGACATAGTAGGCGATAACACTGCATTTATTCAGAGACAGCAGAAATTGACCAGCAACGACATGAACCGGTTCTTGAATGCTTCAATCTCAAATGCCGGCGTCGCAGAAATCGCTCGTAACGATGCACTGTTTAGCATGCCCGATTTCGTTGGCCAGAGCGAGCAGCAGCAAATCGTCCGGCTTCAGCAAGAGCTGGAACTCTCAGAGCAACAGCTAAAGGTTGTAAGTGGAGCGTACGGCAGACCAAAGCCCAAAGATGCCAAAGTTTTCCGAGACGCCGCTAAGGAGGGCGGCGAGTCGGCCCAGAAACTGATAGCCGGAGATGTAGACAAGAAGGCCGAGGTAGACGAGATTCTAACCGGACTTGCCCGAGAGAGTGCTGTTCAAATCGGGCAGAAACAGATGCAACTCCGGAATCAACTGGAGGAACTGGCGGACAGCCGACTGCAGCGGCACTTCCGGCAAGACTTTGACCGGGTGAAGGCAGATCAGGCAGCGGCTGAGAAGGCTCCGCGACTGCAGGGCCGAGGAGGGTACGCTTACGATGTGCAGCAACGGCAGGCAGAGCCTCAAGCGCGAATCCGCCCCAGGCGGACTGAAATACCGGCAGCAGACTTACTTGGGTTGGGGACGGAAGTAACCGCGCCGGGCGGGCCGGTGACGGCGGCAGTAAGCGCCGGTGCGCCGTATAAGCCACTCGCCGGACCAGGAGAGGTACAGCCTTACGTAGCCAAGGGCGTCTATTCGCTGCCGGTGACGCTACCTGAGGGTGAGGTTCGGCTGGACTTTGCACGGCCATCGGGTGAGGCTGAGCTTAGCATATTGGCCATTCCGACCAGCACCATCCGCAGTCTTTACGCAACCTTGGCGGTAACCGTGGCGACTTTGGTGGCGCTGGGGCTAATCAAAATATGGCCGCAAGTTGACATGAGACATCCTATGTCGGCCAAACGCATCGCGGTCTATCTGCTGGTTCTTGTCGTCCTGACATGTATTTTGGGGCTGTTGGGATTAGTTATAGGCGTCCTTGCGATCCTGCTAAGCGAAGCGAAGAGCCGACGCGTTCGCTTGGCTGTCCACTAGCCAGTACTTGTTGCGGAAAACAAAAAGCACCACTGTCACCCCTGCGAAAGCAG
>DAOWID010000060.1 GCA_030641115.1 Planctomycetota bacterium
ACTGCGGTCTGTTAGCCGTCAAGTGAAATCTTGTATTAACCACGAATTAACACGAATGAACACGGATTTTCGGGCCACAAAGAGCACAGAGGACACGGAGGGAAAGCAAGAATCAAAATGCAAACAGCAAAATGACAATGCAAAATCCAGAATGAAAATACGGCATTGACAGCATGGGCAAACAAGGGCTTCGACTGAGTTTAGCCGAATGTCTTGCCCATCTTACCACCTGGATGGAATTTGTTAGGGCTCAACAGAGGAACCGCTCCGGCTCCGGCTCGGCGCTTGGCCGGGACGAGTTTGCGGGCGATTTCGGGCTTTTCATCAACCCAGCCTCCAAAGCCAGATTTCCGCCGCGGCGGACGGGTGAAAGCTGTGTTGTCGCCTTTGCCTTCTCACTCGCCGTGCTGTAGCACTGTCGCAGCAGGTCTGGCTTCGGCTGGGGGGGTGATGAAAAAGAGAACTCCACAGGATGGCTTACGCCATTACGGGGTTAGCGGTATCTCTTTCATTATTCTCTCTTAGGTCTGCTCAGGCATCCTACAAGTAACAATGATTGTACGGCCGAGTAAGATCGGTAGGTTTTCCTGCCATCCGGTTCATTATTCTCCAATTAAGGTCTTCTTTTCATTCAGCATGGGCAATCGAGTTGCCCATCCTACGACTGGGCGTTCCCTTGATTTCGTTCTTCAGACTGATCTTCCTCGTAAAGCGGAAGCGCCCTTATGCCGTCCTCAATTGCCTCAGGAAAAACCAAACCTTTGGCCTCCGCTTCCCGCTGTAAGTTTCCCACATCCCTAGCTAGTTCCGTTGTTTGAAGGTCTTTAGCCCTTCTGTCCTGCGGTGGATTGAGTTTCTCTGCTCTGTCCAACTCCATCGTCCTGTCACGCATATCACCCGGGATATCCCTCTCACACTTTGTTAATATCTCGAGAAATTGGAGCGAAAAGAAGTTGTCAATCTGGATGCGTCGTTTCGCCGTGTGTGCAAACTTCCCGATTATCCTGCAGATATTATCCCGTTCGTCAGGTGTTAATTGGTCGACGAATTCATACTCTTCAATTTTTCTGAGAGCCAATATTATTGGCTCTAAGGAATCGACCGTAACAACATAAACATTGTAGTCTGCCATGTTGAATGAGAATTCCTTGATGACATGCACCGTATTCGAGGGAATAACTAGAAAGATATCCTTTTTCACTGTCTCATGCCTAGCATACTTATTTATCGCCTCAGCTTGGCTGCGCACATAGCTGTAAAATCCATCTATGTCATCTTTTGCTGGGGCTTTCGCATCGAACACCACATATTCCTCGCATATCCTTATTGTATTATCCGGGTTCCCTTTGAACGGAACATTTTCTACGTACTCTACACCGTTCTTCTGACAAGTTCGCTTGATCGTCTCCTTTACGAGTTGCTGATGCAATTGCCAATTCTTTTTCAAACCCTCCATTCTGTCAATCTCAGCCTTGTGCTGTTGTTCCTTCTCTTGGGCTCTTTCCTCCTCGATCCGGCTCTGTGTTCTGTCGAGAGTCGCAGTCTTACCCTCGTACCGTTTCTCCAGATTCAACTCGGATTCTCTCAAGCCAACTATCTCCTCTTTGAGCTGCGAAACCTGTCGTGAGAAGCGGTCGATCCTGTCCTGGAAGAGAGTAATTTCGGTCTGCTTTGTTACCAGATTCTTTTCCCCTTGCCTTATTGCCTCACCTTGGACAGATACCGTATTTTGCAGTTCTGTTACCGTCGCCTTCTCGCCATCCAGATTTGTCCTGAGTTGCTCAAGTTCTTTCTCCGCTTTCGCATTGCCAACCTTAAGTTGTTCGTTTTCTTGCCGCAGCGTGGCAACGCTGGTTCTTCCCTGCTCAAGCTCCTCAGCGTTCCGACCGAGTGATTCCACAAGCCTCCTGTATTCCGCATAGGCCTCATAGCTCAACGCCTTAATAGGCGCCCATCGCCATGGCAAGACGCGATCCCAGAACGTCGCGCTCTTAATTTTGTCGAAGAATAGGCCCAACTTTTCGAACATCTCGGCCATTGTGCGATCCCTTCCTATGCCAAGCCCTCAAATGGGTGTGTAGGCAATTCTAATGTACTATTCTGATTTTTCTGCCCAACAATGATTATATCCGCCCGCGGCGGATATAGAACGCCGCACACAGACTTGTTTCTTCTGTATAAGCTTATTTCTCCCTTTGATTGAGGTCCTTTCGTATCAAGGCAGTTGCAGAAAAACGTGTACGCCCTTTTTGTTTGACGTGACAATATCCGGCTTGGAATCGGCGTTGATATCGGCTACAACGAACTGCGTTCCGACGCCGGAGTTGTCATCGATTTTGTGCGGGATATACTCGATCTTGCCCTTCTTCAAGCGGCGGAGTTCAAACCAGTAAAGGACTGCCGGCTCGTGCCCGCCGGGGTCTTTGCCCTGGTGGGCAAAATATCGTTTGCCGGTGACCAAATCCTTAATCCCGTCACCATTCATATCAACGAGGCGAATTGCGTGCGTCTGAGAAAACTCCTTGGATATTAGGTGCTGCTTGAACTGCGAGCCGTCCGCTCCGCCGGATGGCGGACCTGCGGCGGACTCGAACCACCAGATGCCGTAGTTGTGGGCGGAGCTGGTAATCACATCGCTATCACCGTCACCATCCACATCGTAGACGAGCATATCCGCGCAGTCCGGGCCCAGTTTTGCCGGGTGGAATTTCCAATTGCTTTTCGTTCGGTCCTCAGGGGCCTGCCACCAGCCTTCTTTGACGATTACGTCGTTTCGGCCGTCACGGTTGACATCGCCGACACCAAGGCCGTGGCTGTATCGCTTCGTGCCGGGAGCGTCGGGGCCAGCGATTACGTGCATATCCCACTGGTCATTAAGATCGGTGGGTTGATTGAACCAGGCCATCAATCCCTTAGGCCGAACCGCGAACACCAGCACAGGCCGGCCGCTGCCCAGCAAATCAACGAACAACGGCGTCTCATTGCAAGCGCTTTTGACAACCTGTCGCTCTTTCCAGTGGCCGGACTTGTTCTTCGGGTTCTCATACCATCGGCACGGCTCGCCAGGGTAGCCGATGATAATCGAATCGACCCAGCCGTCACCATTCACATCCTGGGCGAAGTTAGCAAAGCACTGGCTGTAACTTTTTGAGCCGTCGTATTGACCGACAGGGCGAATCTCGTCCATCTTCCAATCCGCTGCCGAATACCACACATCGCCGGCAAAAATGTCTATCTTGCCATCGTGATTGATATCCCCGACCGCCACGCCTTCCGAGCGGAAAGTTGTGTCCACCACGATTTTTTTGAATCGCACGTCTCTGGCAGATGCCGGCACGGCGACCAGCAGTGACCATACGAACAACGAAAGTGTCCATCTTGCGTTCATAATGACCTCCAGTATTAAACACGGATTGCAAACTGTTTCTATTATACTCAAACTGACCAATTTCTTGCTGTCATCCCTTCGCTTCGCTCAGGGCAAGGCTGGACCGAAAGGCGAAGCATCTGGGCTTAGCAGCACAGAATCGCATTCGGTCGCTGGCCAGATTCTTCGCTGCACTGCGTTTCGCTCAAAATGACATACCGGCCTATGGCGCTGCAAATAAAAGAACTACAGTTATTGCTGCAATCAAGTCGGTCAGTTTGAGTATTATAGCGTGTAGTCTCAGCCAGGCAAAGAAATTTACAACCTTCTCAACGGGGCAGAAAATACGAGTGTGGACAGTTACGAGTTAGTATCCTGCATCCGGTCTCGGTTACAAGGATATCATCTTCTATCCGCACGCCCAATTTGCCGGGGATATATACGCCCGGCTCTATCGTAATAACTTGACCGGCTTTGAGCTTCCCCTTACTTTCGGCCTTGAGGAAAGGCGATTCGTGGATTTCCAGGCCGAAGCCGTGTCCCGTGCCGTGACCGTAGACAGGCAAATCGTTCTTGCGGATCGCCTCTCTGGCAGCGGAGTCGACCTTCACCATTTCTACCCCTGCTCTGATCGTCTTGATCGCCGCGGCTTGAGCTTCCTGGACAGTGCTGTAGACTTTCTTATAGAGAGCAGTCGGCTTGCCAACGACAAAACATCTGGTAATGTCACTGCAATAGCCTTTGTACTTGGCTCCAAAGTCTATCAAGATGGTATCTTTTTGTTTGAGCCTCTTTTTGTCGGGCTGATGGTGGGGTCGTGACGCGTTCGGGCCGAAAGCGACAATCGTATCAAAACTATTTGTTGCCGCCAGCTTGCGCATCTGAAGATTGAGTATGCCGGCCAACTCGTTTTCGGTTACTCCAGGCTTGATATGCCGCCGTGTTTGTTTAAGGGCTTGTGTTGCTATGGAAGCGGCGGTTTTTATAGTGGTGACTTCGCTGCTATCCTTGCAGCCGCGTACGGCTTCAATAATACCTGCAACCGTTTTTAGCCGAGTCTTAAGGCTTTTTCTCAAGGCATCAAAGTCAGCAAGCGATGTTGTTTTTTCAACGGCTATTGTCTGAACGGATTTCAGTCTCCTTACCAGTTTGGCAACGGCTCCAACAATCGGCCCTGCACGCTCAATTATCGTACAGTTGGGACATTCTGCCTCGGCTTGTTCGGTGTACCTGCTGTCGGTCAAAAGATAGACACGGCTCTTTGTGACAGCGGCCCAGCTATCGTCGCCCAAGAAACCCGTCGTATAAGTTACA
>DAOWID010000114.1 GCA_030641115.1 Planctomycetota bacterium
ACGAAGCAATCTAAAATGTAACGATTGAGATTGCCACGGCCTTTGAAAAAGGCCTCGCAATGACATAAAACGGCACATTTGCCCCGTGAACGGTTACAACAGTAAGTTGTTCTTTGGCAAATAGTTAAGCGATTATTTAAGAAAATCAATCCGCCGACGGCGGACTTAAATAATATATGCCTAACCTGCAATTTTGCAGAACTCATTGTGTTAGGTTCAGATTCAGAAACGGTGAGAGTAGTGAAGGAGTATGAGCTATGGAGCAGATAAGGCGACGATCGCGCATGAGAGTGGGTTGTCTGGCGCTGGTGCTGTTGGCCTTAGTGGTGGCAGTAGCGAAGCCAGCTACCGCGCAGGACCTGGCCGAATTCGAGCAGCGGCTGACAGAGTTCACGCTGGACAATGGGCTGAAGTTTTTGGTGCTGGAGCGGCACGAGGCGCCGGTGGTTTCGTTCCACACGTACGCCAACGTCGGCTCGGTCGATGAGGTGAAAGGGATTACCGGTTTGGCGCATCTGTTCGAGCACATGGCGTTTAAGGGAACCAAGATGGTTGGGACCAAGAACTACACTGCAGAAGCCAAGCTCATGGCCAGGATGGACGAGACATTTGAGGCGATAAAGGTGGAGCGAAGAAAGGGCGAGCAGGCAGATAAAGAGCGGCTGCAAGAGTTGCAGAAACAATTGGAAGAAGCTCAAAAAGAGGCGCAAGAGTACCTGGTCCACGACGAATTTGAGGAAGTGTACAGTCGAGCGGGCGCCGCAGGGTTTAATGCCTACACCAGTTGGGATGCCACTCAGTATATTGTCAGCCTCGCCTCCAACAAGGTGGAGCTCTGGATGTCGATGGAGTCGGATCGGTTCCTCAATCCGGTGGTGCGGGAGTTCTATAAGGAAAGGGACGTAGTGACGGAAGAACGGCGTATGAGTGAAAACCTCCCTCAAATGCGCTTGATAGAGGAATTCCTGGCAATAGCTTACAAAGCGCATCCCTACGGTGAACCCGTCATCGGTCATATGAGTGACATTCGAACACTCACCCGCGCCGAGGCCGAGGCATTTTTCAGAAAGTACTACTCGCCCAACAATCTGACTATTGCGGTTGTTGGTGATGTGGACCCACAAGAGGTAAAGGAACTCGCGCAGGCTTATTTTGCTCGCATTCCGGGCGGCTCGAAGCCGGACCCAGTAGAAACGGTGGAGCCTCCGCAACTGGGCGAAAGGCGAGTTATGGTGGAGGACCCCTCGCAGCCATTTGTAGTGATCGGCTACCACAAGCCAGACATCAATCACAAAGATAACGCGGTGTTCGATGCTATCACCGATGTTGTCGGCATCGGGCGCACGTCACGCCTGTATAAGAGTCTCGTAAAGGAAAAGAAAATAGCGATTCAGGCTGCGGGATTCCAGGGACTTCCGGGAAACAAATATCCGGGGCTGTTTCTATTTTATGCCGTGCCGGCCAGAGGACATACCAATGAAGAGTGCGAAGAGGCACTCGATGTTGAAATTGAGAGACTCAAGACGGAGCTTGTGTCGCCTGACGAGCTGCAAAAGGCCAAGACACGCAGCCGGGCCGGTCTTATCCGGCAACTGGATTCCAATAGTGGGCTCGCAGAGCAGCTAACCTTTTACGAGGTCGTCACGGGTGACTGGCGCAACCTGTTTAAGCAGCTCGATGAAATCAATCAGGTCACGGCTGAGGACATCCAGCGGGTCGCAAAGGAATATTTCACGACAAAAAATCGTACGGTGGGTGTCATCGTGACAACAACCGAAGACTGATTTGGATAGGAGCGACAAAATGAGGGATAGTAGATTATCCGCGATTAGAGTTTCCATCCTCCTGACTGTTCTGCTATGCTTTTTGGGGTCGAGCTGTTCACAAAAGTACGCCAGACATTATAAGGAGTTGGAGTATCCCAAGCTGGGCGAGATAGAGGTTCGCGAGATTGAACGGGTTACCTTGCCCAACGGCATGCAGTTGTTCTTGCTGGAGGATCACGAGCTGCCGCTGATTAACGTCTCGGTGCGGGTGCGAACGGGCTCGGTATATGAGCCAGCCGGCAAGATCGGCCTGGCTTCTATTACCGGCGGTGTGATGCGCACGGGCGGCACGACGAGCAAGACCGGTGACGAGCTTGATGAAGAGCTGGAGCGAATTGCTGCATCGGTGGAGACGGGCATCGGGCTCAATTCTGGCTATGCCTCCGTGTCAGTGTTGAAAGAGGACATCGACACGGGGCTGGATATCCTGGCAGACGTGCTTATGAATCCTGCGTTTCGCCAAGACAAGATCGAGCTGGCAAAGGTTCAGCATCGCAGCATGATTGCCAGGCGAAATGATCTTGTAGGTATGATAGCTGGGCGTGAGTATGACAAGCTCATCTATGGCCCCGATAGTATCTACGCGCGCCATACGGAGTATGCCACCGTCGATGCCATCAGCCGGGATGATTTGGTGGCGTTCCATAAGAAATACTACCATCCCAACAACGTGATGCTTGCGGTCTGGGGCGATTTCGACACCAAGCAGATAAGAAAGAAGATTGAAAAGGCCTTCAAAGGCTGGAAAAAGGTAGACATGGAAGTGCCGCCCGTGCCCAAGATCAAGTATGATTTCCGTAAGACCGTGAATGTCATTTGCAAGGACGATGTCAACCAGACGAATATCTACTTAGGCCACATCGGCGGCCTAATGAGTGACCCTGATTACTTTGCGCTGATCCTTATGAACCGGATTCTCGGTAGCGGTTTTACGAGCCGACTGTTCAGAAATGTGCGCTCACGCATGGGCCTGGCGTATTCGGTCTTTGGCGTCTATTCTGCTACGTATGACCATCCGGGCGTCTTTTATGTCGGCTGCCAGACGAAATCGGAGTCCACAGTAAAGGCGATTCGAGCAATGGCAGAGGAAGTCAAAAAGATGACCGAGAGCGAGGTCACCGATGAGGAACTGGGTCTTGCCAAGGATGGCTTCCTCAATTCGTTTGTGTTCAACTTCGATACGAAGAGCGAAATTGTCAGTCGTATGATGACATACGCGTATTATGGCTATCCGCTGGATTTCCTGCAAAAGATCAGAGAAAACGTCGAGAAAGTGACCAAGGCGGATGTGCTGCGGGTTGCCCGCAAACACCTTCAGCCGGATAAAATGCAGATCTTGGCGGTTGGCCGGCCACAGGATTTTGATGAGCCGCTGTCGGTGTTGGGCACGGTAAATGAAATTGACATCACCATTCCGACACCAAAGGAAGAGCTGCCCGAGGCAACCGTCGAAACGGCTGCGAAAGGGCGTCAGCTATTTGCCAAAGCGGTAGCTGCTTGCGGCGGTGCCGAGGCATACGCGGCGATTGAGAATTATGTTGTTAAGGCTGACTTTACCGTGACGACACCGCAGGGTGAGATGAAAGTCGCCACTACGACTACCTTCGTGCTGCCGGACAAACTGCAACAAGTGATAACTCTGCCCATGGGCGAGATAAAACAGGTATTAGTCAAGGATAAGGCCTGGATGGTCACAGCCCAGGGCACGGCTGACATGCCTGAGTCGCAGCGAAAAGAGCTGCAGGCAAGGTTATTCCGCGACTGGACAGCTCTCTTTCGCAAGAGCGACGCCGATGGTTTGCGTGTTCAATATCTTGGTTCAGCAAAGGTCGGTGAAACCGAAGCCGAAATCATATCCGTGGCCCAGGGCGAAGATACAACGGTCAAGCTGTTTTTGGATGCCAAGACTTTTGTGCCGGTCAAACAAGCCTACAAAGGGATGACCATGACTGGGCCGGCGGACTTGGAGGAGTTCTACTCCGAAGTACGCGACATCTCCGGCATTAAGCTGCCCTTCTCGGCTGTAGTAAACGCCAACGGCAAAAAGTACATCGAATGGAAGGTTACAGACGCCAAGTTCAACACCGAAATCGATCCGAGGATATTCAAGAAGCCGTGACGCGCTTTTAAGCGCAAAACGTGTCCGCAGGTGCGGGCAGGTCATGATCAGGGGCTGTTGTCTGTGAGCCAGTGTAAGGCCAGAAGTGTGAAGTCCTTGAAATTGACCGTGCAGTCGCCGTCTATGTCACCGGCGATGATTGTCTTGCAGGGCGGCTTGCCGAAGTATGATTTACTTGCCTCGGCTGTGCCGCCGTAGGTACCCATGTTGATTATGCCGCCGTTGGGGAACAGCTCGTGGCCGATCGGACTCATAGGATTGCCAGCATCGATGCACGGGCTTGTTACGTTATCGTAGGCCCATGTTTCCGCCGAAGGCGGGTTCGGGTCATATCGGCCTGCTCGGGATTTGAGGTGATAGTCACCGTCAACCCAGAAATCGTCGTTCGCATCGTCAGGTGTTCCATTGGGGTCCCAATAGCCGGGATCTACAAAAAGTGGATCAACATCAATGTTGCCCGCGCCCCAAATAAGCCCCTCACGCGGGTCATAGACTCCCGCCTGACCGCCCTGCACGTTGCTGTGGGCTACTGTGATTGCCGAACCATCGTCACTCCATATTTCATCCCCGCCATCCCATAGGATACAGTTGACGATTTCAATTTCGGCTGGATACAATGGATCCCAGACAACGCAAGCCAGAGCGTTTCCGTTGGTGCCTGAATTTGCAGCAAATGTGCAATTGGTTAGTGTTGGGTTATTCTCGGCAGGCCCAATGCGGACGTTGAGTATCGCGCCTCCGTTACCGTTTGTGAAATTTCCGGTGAACGTGCAGTTGGTTAGTATTGGGTTACTTGGTCCATACTTACCACCGCCGTTGATCATTCCGCCACCACCTAACGTACCGTGTGCCGAGTTCCCGCTAAAGATGCATCCGCTCAGCATTGGGCTACTGAAATAGCCGTTGTATATCCCCCCACCCATATCACCCGCCGAGTTGCGGCAGAACATGCAGTTGGTCAGCATCGGATGGCTCCGCTTGTTGTACATCCCGGCGCCAAAGAAATCTGCCGAATTCCTGCTGAACATGCAGTCGGTCAGGGTTGGACTGCTGTACCTATTGTACATCCCGCCACCAAGTTCTTTTGCCGAATTGCTGCTGAACGTGCAGTCGGTCAGCGTCGGCCGGCACGGACCAGAGTCGCCCATGTTCCACATCCCACCACCCCCTACGCGGGCTGAGTTAGCGGTAAATGTGCAGTTGACCAGTATCGGGCTGCTGTTTGTAGAGTTGCATATCCCGGCCCCAAAGTCAGCCTTGTTTGCACTGAAGGTGCAGTTGGTCAACGTGGGGCTGCTGTTATTGTTGTACATCCCACCTCCAAGGCTTGCCGAGTTCCTGCTGAACGTGCAGTTGTTTACTATCGGGCTGGCGAAGTAGTTACACATCCCAGCGCCACGACTGCGACCAGCAATAACAGTGAAGCCGTCAAAGACCGCCGTCTCGTCCGTTCCACTACCGGTTACTACTTGCATGCTATTCTCGCCGTTGTTAGAGAAGTCCGGGCCATCGTCACAATTTAGGTCGCCGCTCACGATTGTTTCGTAGAGGCTAAAATCCCTGCCATCGGGGTTGGGCTCGCCAAAGCCGGCATACCCACCCTTAAGACTCACCCCATTGATAAGGTGGAACGTAGCCCACCTGTCACGTGTCCCCTCCGGCACTGCCGAATTACTATCAGGTGCGTAAACCCCCTGGGCCACCCGGATTTCTACGGGCTTTTCAGAAGAATTAGCATCAGTTGAAGCATCCTGTAAGAAGTTATAAGCATTCTCCCAGGTTGAGCCATCATTTGCGCCGACAGCATCGTCATCAACGTAGATGATTTTTCCGGCAGCCGTAGATGCGATTACCAGCAGACAGATAGATACCATCAAACCTGGTTTTCGAGTCGCTTTGTTAGCCATTTTGATCCTCTCTTGTTTGCCTGTAGGCCAGAGTGTAAAGCACTTACCGAGTACGAAAACTGGCCAAATAAACGAACATCTCCGTATCTACACTCTTGGTGCAAATTCCACTATACCAGATTTCGGGCAAAATGCCAGCGAAATATTGTGGTACTTTGAGGGAAAGGGGGTTTTTGTAGGCAGCCATCCCCAAAGCCTCCGGCTTTGAGGCTGCCACACGATATTGATAATCATTGTCCAGGAGCTTCTCACGAAAGCATAACCACTTCTTCGGATCCGTATTGTACAGCCACAAGACCAATCAGCATCCAAGAGTGCTTGAGGCTCTTGGTGATTGACAGGGTTGGGCAGGGCAAATATACTGCCGTCGAATTCGAAATCTGAAATTCCAGAATACAAGGGGCAAATATGAATAGACCAACGAGAAGGCAGTTCCTTAAGACGATGGGCTTTGTGGCGGCTTCGGTTGGGATGTCTCCCGCCCTATCAAGCTGTTCCAGCGTGGAGCAAGTGGCAGGACGGCGAAGAAAGCGACCTAACATCATCTTCATTTTAGCTGATGATTTAGGCTACGGGGACCTCGGCTGCTATGGGCAGAAGACAATCAAGACACCAAACTTGGACCGCATGGCGGAGCAAGGTATGCGCTTTACAGACCACTATGCCGGCAGCACCGTTTGTGCGCCGTCACGGTGCTCGCTTATGACCGGGCAGCATACGGGACATTGCTTAGTGCGTGGCAACGCACGTGTGCCGCTTCGGCCAGAGGATGTCACTGTTGCGGAATTGCTCAAAGAGGCCGGATATGCAACGGGCATAATCGGCAAGTGGGGCCTTGGCGAGCCCGGCAGCACGGGTATCCCTAATAAGCAGGGCTTCGACTACTGGTTTGGGTATCTGAACCAGAGACATGCACACAATTACTATCCGGAATATCTGTGGCGTAATGAAGAGAAGGTTCGGCTGAAAAATGTGGTCAAGCCGGTCAATCCACCCGGCGGTGTGGCAACCAAGCGTATCGAGTATTCGCACGATTTGTTCGCCAAAGAGGCTCTGGCTTTTCTCGAAAGAAATGAAGACAAGCCGTTTTTCTTATATTTAGCTTACACGATTCCGCACGCCAACAACGAGGCAAGACAAAAAGGGATGGAGGTGCCATCACTTGGGCAATACGCCGACAAGGATTGGCCTGAGCCGCAGAAAGGTCACGCCGCTATGATAACGCGGATGGACCGTGACATCGGCAGACTGTTTACGAAGCTAAAGCAGCTCGGTATCGACGATGATACGCTGGTTCTGTTCTCCAGCGACAATGGCCCACACAAAGAGGGCGGAGCGGATCCAGCATTCTTTGAGAGCTGGGGCAAACTGCGGGGCTACAAACGTGCCTTATATGAGGGTGGGATTCGCGTGCCGATGATTGCCCGCTGGCCTGGCAAGATAAAGGCGGGTTCGGTTACTAATCATGTCTCAGCGTTCTGGGATCTTCTGCCTACCTGCACCGACTTGGCCGGCATAGAGGCTCCGGAGAATATCGACGGGATATCTTACCTTCCGACGCTTTTGGGTAAGCCCAGGAAGCAGAAGAAGCACGAGTTTCTATACTGGGAATTTCACGAGCAGGGCAAAAGGCAGGCTGTGCGGATGGGCGATTGGAAGGGTGTGCGGCTGAACGTCGCGAAGAATCCGGATGGGCCGATAGAGCTTTACAACTTAAAGGACGACCTCGGCGAAAAGCACAACGTCGCTGATGAGCATCCGGAGATTGTCGCGCGGGTTGCAAGGTACATGAAGGCGGCGCGGACGCCTTCGCAGCACTGGCCACTGCCAGGGCAGTAGGGATGTTAGCGCTGCGTTACGTGTGATGTGATGAGTTGTTTCCGCGCACTCGT
>DAOWID010000179.1 GCA_030641115.1 Planctomycetota bacterium
CATATTTTGCGATAATGCTGCACAAAATAGTCTGAAAGGGAGCAAAGATGTGTGAAGTCCGTCCAAACCGCATCTATTCTGGATTCGTCGTTTCAACGCTTGTTGTACTGCTTACAGTTTTCGTGACACCTACAGCGGCAGCCGGTGCGCCAGACAAGGCTGAGCGGTGGGGGATTTTCGAGCTGTCACTAAGAGGCCCTTCCGGCGGAAATCCTTTTATTGACGTGCAGTTGACCGCTGAGTTCAAGCAAAAGGATCGCGTTTTCAAGGCGGAAGGATTCTATGATGGTAATGGCCTGTACCGAATTCGTTTTATGCCCGATGAGTTGGGTCAGTGGAGTTACGTGACAAAAAGCAACCGCAGAGAACTTGATGGAAAAAGTGGCAAATTCACGTGCATAAAGCCATCATCGGCCAATCATGGGCCCGTTCGCGTGCGCAATACCTGGCACCTCGCTTACGCCGACGGCACACCTTATTTTCAGGTTGGTACGACCTGCTACGCCTGGGTCCACCAGGGAAACGCAATGGAAGAGCAGACATTAGCCACGCTCAAGAAAGCCCCCTTTAACAAGATGCGGATGTGCATCTTCCCCAAGGCTTACTCTTATAACAAGAACGAGCCGGACTATTATCCATTTGAAGGAAGCCCTCTAAAGGACTGGGACTACAGTCGCTTCAATCCGGAATTCTTCCGGCATTTTGAGAGGCGAGTCGGCGACTTGCGCGATTTGGGCATCGAAGCCGATATTATTCTCTTTCATCCCTACGACCGCTGGGGCTTTGCTAACATGACTGACGAGACCAACGATCGCTACCTGCGTTACATCGTAGCTCGGCTGGCGGCCTATCGCAACGTGTGGTGGTCGTTTGCCAACGAGTACGATTTGATGAAGTCGAAAACGATGGCCGATTGGGACCGCTTCTTCCGGATCGTTCAAAAATACGACCCGTATCAGCGTATGCGAGGAATTCACAATTGCCGCGGCTTCTACGATCACAACAAGCCCTGGGTCACGCACGCCAGCATCCAAAGCTCCGACCTTCTAAGGGGCAGAGAGTGGCGGCAGAAATACAAAAAGCCAATCGTCTTCGATGAGTGCAAGTACGAAGGCAACATCCCACAAGGCTGGGGCAATATCACCGCACAGGAAATGGTGCACAGATTCTGGCTGGGAACCATCGGCGGCTGTTATGTCGGACATGGTGAAACATATAGGCACCCCAAAGACCTTCTGTGGTGGTCAAAGGGAGGCGTGCTCCGCGGCCAAAGCCCGGCAAGGATAGCATTTCTAAAAGAGACCATGTCACCGACTCCGTTCCACGAGATGGTACCCGGCGCACTTCCCGGCGGCAATCATGTCCTTTCCAAAGCCAGCCAGTTGTATTTTATCTACTTCAGCCACCCAACAGCAACAAGTTTGGAGCTTCCAGGCCCCAGAGCCTACAAGGTTGATGGTATCGATACGTGGAATATGACGATAAATTCGATGGGAAGTGCGGCGCCGGGCAAGTTCACCTTTTCCCCGCCCAAGGCCAACTATCTTGTACGATTGACTGCGTACGCGCCGGGTGAAAAGACTCGGCCCGAAGTTAAAGCATCCGCCAGTCCGAGCGAGGGCACAGCTCCTTTGAAGGTACGATTCTCAACACCAAGCAGACTAAAATGCAGATGGACGTTCGGAGATGGAAGCTCTTCATCTGAAAGGAATCCGGAACACATCTACAAAGAGCCCGGCCTTTACACAGCGATGTTGACTATTACCGACAAAGACGGGCTTTCGAACAGTGCAGCCATATCCATCGCTGTTGACCGACCAACTGACGAACCTATCGTGCGGATCGGCTTCAAGGATGGAGACACCCCCGATACGAAGCTGCACGGCAAAATTAAAAGGGCTAAGGACGGCACTTATGATTTTGGGGATGGCGAGCCTTGGAAATGGATTAGCGTTGGTGACAAGCCCATCGAGGCATTGGAAGGACTGCGCTCTCTTACGATATTGGGCTGGGCGAACCCTTCCAGCTTGAAGATCGGAAGCGGCGGCAACCGTATCGTGTTCAATCTGAACTACAATCGCTCAGGCTTTGACCTTGTTTGCCTGCAGGACGGACGACTTAGGCTCGCAGTCAACGAATGGCCGGATAGAGTCCGCAACGACAGCTCACATGGAAAACTCAGGATCGGCAAGTGGACATTTCTTGCGGTCACTTATGATGGGACCAAGGCGGACAACAACGTCCGTTGGTACTTTGGTGATCCGGACGCCGCCGCGAAGCTTGACAGGACGACAAGCTACTCTCGCGGCCCGACCGGCAAAGGCAGCGGAACGCTAACTGTCGGCAACTATAACGAGAGTATCCAGCGTCACGGCAAAGACCGGCAGTTTCGCGGGCAGTTACGAGGCATCCAAATATTCGGCAGTCGGATCGGACCACGCGGAGCACTGTCACTAAATGCCATCCGCAAACACCAGCGTGACGACTAAGCCGGGCAACCAAATGTATAAACCTGTATGAGGCGAGATTGTGCAATGACAAATAAGAACATAGAAGTGACCAGGACTGACCGAATATGCCTTAGTGAAGGACCTCGCAAAACAAGACGTGACCTTCTGCAAGTGGCCGGCGCAGGCCTGCTCGGCCTTTTGGCGGCAAAGAGCGGTGGATGCGCTGCGTTCCAGCAAACGGCGTTCAAGCCGCTAAGCGAGAACAAGCGCTTCGATGTTGCTGACAAAGCAGAGCAAATGATAGAGCAGGCATACAAACTGGGCTATGATTTTGAAAAGGAGCATAAAGGATGCTGCCGATGCACAGTGGCGGCGCTGCAGAATTCTGTCGACTTTGTTCCGCCGGACAAGGATTTGTTCAGAGCAGCCAGTTGCCTGGACGGCGGCGCAACTCCGACCGGCATACAAAATTGTGGGGCCTTCACAGGTTCAGGAATGGTTATCGGCTGGATTTGCGGTGCCGGGGCATTTGAGAGCACAAAGCTATCTCACAAATTGATACGACAAGTTTATGAGCGCTTCGAAAAGGATTACGGAACCGTGCTGTGCAAGGTTATTAGAAAGAAGATGAATCGCGACTGCCCCGAAGTGGTAGCACGAGCAGCAAAATGGACGGCAGAAGTGCTACTGAGCCAGTTTGCAAATTATCGGCAGAAAGAGAATTCTTCGTAGCGTCTTCAAAGGTAAAATCAAAGGCTTCTGCAAAATTGCAGGTTAGGCATACTTTGACAAGAAAAAAACGTTTTTTGATTTTTTCTTGGTAAACAGTAAGTTGTTCTTTAACAAATAGTTAAGCGATTATCTAAGAAAATCAAAAAACGGATTTTCTTAAATAGTATCTGTTGCGGAAACAGTATTTGTCATTCCTGCGAAAGCAGGAATCCAGCTTTTTCGGCGTAGACCCCTGCTTTCGCAGGGGTGACATTACCACTTTTCCCTTTCCGCAACAGATACTAAATAATATATGCCTAACCTGCAATTTTGCAGAAATCGTTGAAAAAACGCGTCCTTTTGCGAATTTTTGCTCATTTTTGCCAAGCCGCTCTTTTTTTTCTTGACCGCTCGCCAAAAATACTCTACGATAATAATATAGCAACTGATGACGAACTAGATTGTGGGTCGTCCCGTATTCTGCTGAGAATTTGTCGTTGTTTCTCAGAGGGACGCATAAGACAGCGAAGCGCTGTAAAGCTTTGCTCTGACGGTAGTTAAGTTGTAAAGACACTCTTGAGAGTCGGCTGCAAAAGACGGGCTAAACCGCTGAGTTGACTTTCGGGCGACGCTTAGGAGTGAATTTAGCGTGAAATGGAATCCGTCTGAAAAAGGGCGCTTGCTCACGAGCGACGAAGTATCGGTATTGAGCATATAATCAGCCAATCTTGTGGGTAACGTGAAGAAAATAAACTTGTTAGTGCCAAGAACGCCACAATTAGAAAGAATTTTGGCTATAGGTAGCTGATTGTACGCCCTGGTGAAAAGGATTTCGTAATTCACTGCCATTTCTTTGGAGCTTTTCTGCCGGAAAATCCCTCAATCTGTCTCCATTGGGCTGCGCTCTTTGTAAACTCTGTTGTGACAGCAAGGGAAAGGTGACAATTATGAATACCGTAATGATGGGAATTGGGGTCCCTGATGTGCTTATACCAATCATCACCTTTTTTCTGGGGATCTGCTTGACTGCCGTTATTGTCCAGATAATCTCCAGGGCAAAGGCAAAAAGCACCCAGCAGGACATGCAGCGGCAAACCGAATCTGCTAAGCGGGAAGCAAAGAACATAATCAAATCCGCTCAGATTGATGCCGCCGCCGAAGCGATTAAGAAAAAAGAGCAATTCACAACTGAGGCCAACCAAATTCGTGGCGAGCTGCATGAAACCGAAATGAGATTAACCAAACGTGAGGATACCCTTGACCGCCAGGCTGAACTGCTCACAGACCGGGAAAAGACAATTAAACAACAGCAACAAGAAAGCGATAGAAGATTGCGCAATCTCGAGCTCAAGGATAAGCAACTTTCTGTTCTGATGGCCCAGCAAAAGAACCAACTGCTTAAAATCACCGCAATGGATATCAACGAGGCCAAAGATCTACTGTTAAAACGCCTTGAGGATGAGTGTGAGCACGAGATGTCAGCTTTGATCCAGCGCAAGGTTGAAGAAACGACCGAAGCCGCTGACGAGAAAAGCCGGGAAATAATCAGCGGCGCCATTCAGCGCTACGCTGCTGAGCAGACCTGCGAAGTGACTGTCTCGACCATCGATATCCCGAATGATGATATGAAGGGCCGAATCATCGGTAGAGAAGGACGCAACATTCGCGCGTTCGAAAAGGCTACCGGGGTAGATGTCATCGTGGATGATACGCCCGGAATGATTGTCGTGAGCGGGTTCAGTCCTGTCCGGCGGGAGGTTGCTCGTCTTTCGATGGAACGGCTCATTCAAGATGGACGAATACATCCTTCTCGAATTGAGGAGCTTGTCGCCCAGACCAAGAAGGATGTCAACCATAAGCTGCTGCAGCTCGGCAAAGACGCCGCTGTCGAGACAAACGTTCGAGGACTAAACAACAAAGTGCTAATCCTGATCGGCGCACTGAACTTCAGGACAAGTTATGGCCAGAACGTGCTTCGACACAGCGTTGAAGTAGCTTTTCTGAGCCAGGTCATGGCTGACGAGCTTGGCCTGGACGGCTCGATAGCAAGGCGTGCGGGACTGTTGCACGATATTGGCAAGGCCATTGATCACGACGTTGAAGGCAACCACCCCACAATAGGCGCCAATTATCTCAAGCGATTTAGCGAATCATCCGTAGTGCTGAATGCCGTCGCAGGACATCACGGCGATGTCCCGCCAGACAATCCGTACACGCCGCTGGTTGCTGCCGCCGATGCAATAAGTGCATCCCGCCCCGGTGCTAGAAGAGAGACGCTTGAAAGATACATCAAACGATTGGAGAAGCTCGAAGAAATTGCCGGGGGCTTTAAGGGGGTTGATAACGCGTACGCTATTCAAGCTGGGCGAGAAATCCGCGTGATTGTCGACGCGGCGCAGGTCGATGATGACGCAGCCATGAAAATTGCGCGTGATATTGCCAACCAGGTTGAAGCTGAAATGACCTATCCTGGTGAAATCCAGGTGACGCTGCTGCGGGAGGTTCGCTGCATCGAGTACGCAAAATAATATCGCAGTTCGTATTGCAGGCTGAACTACAATGAAACTTGAGTTGACCAGTCTTCGCAAGGCAGTTGAATCTCTGGAAAGAACATTAAATGTAGCCAATGACAGGGATTTTATAGCGGAGTTAAATCCCGACCAGATAGATGCCATAAAGGCAGGCGTTATCCAGAACTTTGAAGTGGCATACGAGCTCTGCTGGAAGTATATCCAGCGATGGTTGCGACAAAACATCTCTCCGGCGGATGCTGAGTATCCACGTACTCGCAAAGAATTTTTTCGTATGGCAGCTCGTTATGGTCTGATTGATGACCCTCTGCCCTGGTTCACTTATGGCGACGCACGCAACCTTAGTTCGCACACTTACGATGAACAAAAGGCCGAATCTGTCTATGAAACCGCATTGCGTTTTATAACTAATGCCAAATTCCTGCTGGAACGCCTGGAAGAACGTAATGATTGATATAGAAGAGAAATATTTAGCCGAGATTCAGCGGATTTTAAATGAGCAGGCGCCTAACTGTGAAGTCCGGGCGTTTGGCTCGCGCATCGAAGGCAATGCCGAAAAATATTCCGACCTTGACCTGGTGCTTGTCGGCAACGAAAAATTGAACTGGCAAAAAATAGAGTCACTGAAAGATGCCTTTGCTGCCTCCGACCTGCCCATAATCGTCGATGTAATCGACTGGCATACGATATCAGATGAGTTTAAGGCCGTTATAGAAAAGAGCTACGAAATAATACAAAAAAAGCGTTGATAAATCCAGAAACAACTTTATCTATAAAGAGGGAAGAGGGATAGAAGCTTATGAAGCTAAAGATTCTTTGCATTGGAGACATAGTTGGCCGGCCGGGTAGGCGTATTGTAGCCGAAAAGCTGAAGGGATTGGTCAGAGAACATGCTATCGATTGCGTGATAGCCAATGCTGAAAATGCTGCAGGGGGCTCCGGTCTGACACCCCAAATCTATGACAAATTGCTGCGGTATGGCGTGAACCTGGTCACTTTAGGGGACCACACCTACCGCAAGCGAGATATAATCAAGACGCTGGAGACAGCGGAGAACATCTGCCGCCCCGCAAACTTTTCCGAACAGGCTGCCGGCAGAGGCTTTGCGATCTATAAGACCAGTAAAGGGCCGACCGTTGGGGTCATCGCCTTGATAGGCCGACTCTTTATGAAGCCAGCCGACTGCCCGTATCAGGCTGTTGATAAGATTCTGCCGAAGATTCAACAGCAGGCCGACATCATAATCGTTGACTTTCACGCCGAAACTACCAGCGAAAAGATCGCCATGGGTTGGCATCTTGACGGGCGGGTCAGCTTATGCTTCGGCACTCACACCCACGTTGTCACCGCCGATGAAAGAATCCTGCCAAAAGGCACCGCATACATTACCGACATTGGCATGACGGGCGCCCATGATTCAGTGCTCGGCAGAGGCAAGGAAAACGTCCTAAAGTCGTTCAGAACCCAGATGCCCTTCCCGTTTGAAATAGCTACCGACGATGTCAGGATGAATGCAATTCTGGTCACCATTGATAGCAA
>DAOWID010000093.1 GCA_030641115.1 Planctomycetota bacterium
TAGTGCTAAGATCCTGCTGGAAATAATGAAAGAGTGTAAAGCAAGTAAAGAATTAGCCGATGATGTCTTTCATCTGATACGCTTTCACGAAACGGGCGGTTCGAGACGTGTGAACATTTTAAGAGGTGCCGATGGCATCTCATTTTTCCATGTTAATCTCCCCGAATACTTCAGCCGGAATGGTAAAAAGGAAACAAAAAAAAGATGGTTTTGGGGCTACAGGAGATTATCAGAGGAAGAAAAAATAATAATTGCCAAGTTCAATTACCAGGATAAAGAACTTAATGCTCTCGTAACGACTTGGCTGAAAAAATCTCAACTCTGCTTATAACCGCATCACCAGATATTGCCGGAATAATAAAACAAAAGAATATAAGTCGTATTTCTATGGTTAGACCGGCAGAAAATTTTTAAAAACGTTTTAGAACCAAATGGTGGATTCTGGCAGTGTATATTTAGAAGTTTAACTTCTCTTTAAGGAATTAAAGAAGATGCTCTATATTTTGCACCAAAACATAATTCTCAAGAAGTGTGAATTGATCGGAGACAAAATAAGAGAGGCTGTTGCCGCTTTAATTCTAAAACTTCCAATATCCATCAATCCAAATCAGATAACGATAGTCAAATGTTGCCTGGCCAAGCTTTAAATTTTTTGTTTATTCTTTCTATTCGTTTATCATGAAAAAGATACATCATCATTTCTCAGGCGTCGCGCACAAATACAGAGGTCTGAGAACAACGGACATAGAGCCGATTCTCTTTATAAAAGACCAATTCAAAAGAGCACGGAAAATCGAGGCAGCAGATGTTGGCTGTGGTACTGGAAGATACGACTTAAAGCTCTTTCGATACTTGTGTGACAGACTTTACCTGCACTGTATTGATAGTAATGAAGAAATGCTCAGACAATTGAATGAATATCTGACTCAGCACAAAATCAAGAATTTCACAGCCGTGAAAGCCATCGCAAGCGACCTGCCTCTGAAAGACGATTCCATCGACTGCGTCTTCACGTTTAATGCTATCCATCATTTTCAACCCTTAGGATTTCTAAGTGAGACATCCCGAATTCTTAAGGACAAAGGCTACTTGTTCATTTATACCCGGCTGAGAAGTCAGAATAGCAGAAATATTTGGGGCAGATTCTTCCCTCTGTTTAGCCAAAAAGAAACACGACTTTATGAGCTGGATGAGTTAAGGAACATATTGCGGAGCATTCCAAAATTGAAAATAGAGTCGATGGAATCCTTCAAATATAAGAGAGTCTCCAGCCTCGACAACCTTGTTGACAAGGCAAAGAACCATCACTATTCCACATTTTATTTATATGCCAAGGAGGAGCTTGAGCAATCACTTATTGAGTTCGAACAGAATCTTCGAAAAGGTTTCAAAGATCCCAAGAATATAATTTGGCATAACGAGAACATCTTGTTCGTTGTGAGCAAACAAGCTGTTTAGAGGCCGTCCCTCGCGCCCTCTTAGCTGTTGTATCAGCGTCAGCCTAAGCTGACACACGCTTAAACCTTTACCAACACAAACCGCAATTCTCAGTTGGCGGAGTGCATAAGTACCTGACAGGCCTGTATTGCTCGGGACAAGCCGCGAGTCACAGCACAGATTCTGCTTAGCTCATTGGCAGTCAATTTGTCTTGCGACGAGCGGTAAATCAATATGAAGCCCAACGACTGGCCAAGCTCGCCCAGCGGAATCGTCACCGCCGAGACCTTATTTAGCCCAACCAGGTTGCCTTGCAGACCCATTGCGAACATATCGTCGAGCGTGCATACTTTGTTTGACTTACAGATACTCTCCACCAGCTCGGCACCGAGATAATTCTCCAGGCGATGCTTCTCGAGAGTAATTGGCTTGTCACTTTCGAACATATGCAATTCGAAACCCTCTGCTTGGCGCAAGAAGAAGGTGACATTTGCGTGGGGTAGCTCGTCTTTGATGAGTTTGCCGGCGATATGTAGAAGCTTGCTCAAGTCATTCGTTCCGAGGATCGACTCGTAGAAGCTCGCGGCGAAACTGATGGTGTTCAGCCTTTTGATAAACTCCCGCTGCGCGCCAATGAGGTCATTGCACAGTATATCTATTTGTTTGGCCTGCTTTTTGCGTTCTTTGTTGAGCTTCTTGATGAGCAAACGCAATCTTCTATGTCGCTGCTTATCATTCATCAGTTTCAGTTCTTCGATAATCAAATCTGCGGCCGGGCCCAGCTATTAGGTTCGGCTTAGTTGCCAGGCTGCTTTAGGCCCAAGTAGAGATAAATGAAGGTGTGAATAAGTAGCCCTATAAATAGCCAGTTATCAGTTTCGAGGTGTTCCGGGCTAATTCAAGCGCCAATGCGGACTTAATCGTCTTTGCGGCTGGAGAGACTGACTTGCTTGTGTTCTCGGACTTATCATCTGTACGTCAATTATGTCACCACCGAGAACGCTCAGATGAAATGAGAGTTGAGCTATCGATAACCGGTAGTACTTGGCCCGATCGCGCCAAGGCTGAACAAAACGCCGGTTGTGGCCCCATGTCTCTGGGCTCTTAGACTATCTCCACAGGCATCGGCGGGGCCCGCCGAGAACTCACTTTGCCGATTTGGGTTTTTTGTAAATGATAACTTTACTCATCGAATCTCTGAAGGTCTTCAACGGCTTTTCCATCACGGCAAGAGATGGATCGACGAGATCCAATCCGCCACACGTTGCCTTCCATAAATCGAGTAGTGTCACAACTTTGGCTCTTATCTTGACGCCGCCGATTCTTCCGCGCTTGCATTCCAAAATACCGTGCCGGCCAAGCGTTTGCATGACTTTCTGTAGATACCCAACGGAGAAGTTCAGCGTCTTTGCAATCTGAGCAGACTGAATATAGCGGGTACTTTTTTTCTTCTTAAGGTAAGTAATCGTTTCAACGGCCATTGCGAAATCTTGATTAAGTCTCACGATTGTCTCCTTTTCAACTGCCGGGCGGGTACCTTACGGACCCGCGCAGCAAAGTCATAAAACTCGTCGGCTTTCTCGAAGCCTACGACCATCGCATCCACACAACCCAGCCCGAGCACGTAGCGGACCGATTCATCACGTTTTTCATCGCTGTTGCGGAATTCGCCCTCACCAATGAGCTTCATCCCTATCACACCTTTTCCAGCACGATGCAGCCTCTGCAGTACCGGTGCGACCTCCTCCGGCGGGCCATCCATTTTTGTGCCGTAGGCGTTTATTCTGGCGTGCACCGAATCTACCCATGGCTCGCGTGCTGCTGCCTGGAGCGCCGCCAACGAATGGCATGACACTCCATGTGCCCGAATGAGCCCCTTCTTCTTGAGCCTTGCCAAAACCTCCATATAGCTGCTCAACTCCTCCGGCCACTTTTCCGACGCCACACAATGAAGCAGAATCAAGTCGATGTAGTCGGTATCCAGCTCCTTGAGGAAACGCTCCACGACCACGCCGGCATCCGGCCGCTCCTTCTCGGGTATACCGCCGCGCCGCCACCAGATTTTTGAGACGAGCGTGTAATCTTTGCGGGGCATCTTCTTTAGAGCGCCGGCCAGGTACGGGTGTGTGCCATATAGATCCGCGGCGTCAAACAGCCTTACGCCATCCTCGTAAGCTGCCCGTAACAGGGCTTCAAACTTCTCTTTTCCCATGCGCGTCTGATTCGATTGCCGATTCCCGCCGCGCATCCCCGTCCCGAAGCCGACGCGAGTAACTTTGATCTTCGTCTTGCCCAACGGCACACGCTCGTACGGATCGAACGTTACGGGTACTGGTTTCACAGCCGCTGTGAGTTCTGTGGCCAGCAGCAGACTACCCGCACCCGCAATCGATCCGGCTAAAAACTCACGACGTCTCATTTTCCACGCTGTCCTAACCTAAGCTTCCCGGATAACTCTTGCTCAGCTACGCCGCCGAGCTTTCTGAGCATCGGAAGCAGCCACGTGTGATACGATCCAGCCGTAGGGCCGGAACACTAACTTCCAAAAGACGTTGAGTGAGTTTACACGGGCCTGGGCTGCAATGCAAGTCTTTTGATAGAATTTTATGGGCGGCTAAAAGCCTCCACACATCGGAGCCCACCTGTTCCGGTACTTTTCTGGTCGTAACTGAGCTTCTGCAAAATTGGGCATGGTTCAAACAGCTCAGATTCTGGGCAACATTGATTTGTGGCTCCATAGTGGGTGGCAGCCTCAAATCCGATGGATTTGGGGATGGTTACGCCGCTTTTGGAGCTTTGCCATCCCCAAGCTGCGCTTGAGGCTGCCACCCAGGATTGAACCATGCCCAAAATTGAGATTAGGCATACGTTGAAAAGGAAAGACTTGCTGTAATTTGAGGGATTACCGTTCTACGGCCCGTAGTGAAACGAAGGAATGACAGCAAGAATCGCCCCGCTTAAGTTAGTAGTCTTTAGAGTTTCTCATCCATTTGGGCCAATCGGAAGGCCGGACGCCACCAGTTGTGGTCCAGGGGCCTGCTGTATCGAACTGGCGGTTCCATTTGAGCGTCCACAACTGCTTGAGTCCAACCTTTGCTACGGACCAGTCCATGAAAAGGCCATTTATGTGGGCTTCATGCCGGTCCATGCAAAAGGCGGACATCGGCGAGCAACTGAAACATGCATCGTCATATTCCGGAGGCGTGTCGGTGCCATGCGGGGGCGAACTTGGTAGGGCACAATCCAAAAGCACAGGCACAGTAGCTGCGGCATTAACATAGCAGGTCCGCCAGCACGAAAGATAATCCTCAGTATCAGAATTGTAGGCAGGTGCTGTACTGTCTTGTGGGACGTCGGAGACCCAACTATTCAAGCCGTAGCTGCCACAAACATGCTCAGGGGGTAGGCCCGGCGGGGGAGGACCGGGATGACAGACCCAAGCTGAAGATGTGCTGCCAATAATATAATATTGGTCAGGCCCTGGCCTGGGCTTTGTGGCCGTTGGGCACAAGAACACATCATTGTTGTCAGCGTAATAAGACTGCATCGCCTGGAGCCAGTGTGTTTGTGGATTCAGCCAGTGCGCAAAGAAATTGCCATTGTTGTCGTGCGTGTACATCGAGAAATAAAGGCTCCACTGTTTCAGGTTCGACTGGCAAGCAACTGCCTGCGCCTGTTTGCGGACGTGCTGCAGTGTGGGCAGCAGGATCGCCATCAATAACACGATGACGGCAATAGACACTAAAAGCTCTATTAACGTATAGGCTTTTCGTTTGTTCACGGCCACTGGCCTTCTCGTTTCAAGAAGGCTCTCCAAACCGACCCTTTGCGTTCAGAGATAATACGCTGCTAAGCTGAATCGACCTACCATCACTATTATACGCGAATTGGCAGGGCTGATGCAAGCAATTTACAGCAAATTTTTGTGGTCGCACTGATCAGAGCAGCTTGCGCATAAGTCCGGACGCTCTTTGGCTTTAAGGAACCGCCTATACGAAATGTGCCGCTTTTGGGACTCACTTTTATTGAGAAAAACGAGAATATCCTTTCTTTTGCAAACGCGGTATAGTAGCAAAAAGAATAGGTAACCGTTCACGTGGCAAATGTGCCGTTTTATGTCATTGCGAGGTCCGCCTTTGGCGGACCGTGGCAATCTCAATCTTTACATTTTAGATTGCTTCGTCGTAAAACTCCTCGCAATGACCCCAAGAACGCAACTTATACGCCGTGAACGCTCGCAAGAATAGATACTAAATTTGATAGACAGCTCTGCAAAACGAAGATTAGGCATACTCTGAAAAGGAAAAATCCTTTGTTTGGTTTATGAAACGATTTTGTGTTGATTGGGCTTTTATGAGTATAACGTACTGGGAGCACTATTCTCATCCGGCTGACATGGGGATTCGCGGCTATGGGCCGACGAAAGAAGAGGCCTTTGGTCAGGCTGGTCTTGCTATGACCGCGGTTATCACGGACTTGGAAACAGTGGAGCCAAGAGAAATGGTCGAAATTAGCTGTGAGGAGCCAGACGATGAACTGCTCTTTGTGAGTTGGCTGAATGCTTTACTGTACGAGGTGGCAACGCGGCGGATGCTGTTCGGCAAATTCGACATCAGCATCGAGAACGGTCAGCTTCAGGCAAAAGCCTGGGGTGAGGAGATAGATGTGAAAAAGCACAGCCCATCCGTGGAAGTCAAGGCTGCAACGTATGCAGATTTGAAAGTCGAACAGGACAAAGAAGGAAACTGGTTGGTACAATGTATCGTAGATGTGTAGTAGTGGAGAACACGAAAGATGTATGCTGAGAAGCTGAAAAGACGTTCTGAGTGCGAATGGTACATGGAGCCGTCTGAGAAGATGCATGTGCCCGTGATTATCTATGCCGATGAGCAGCTTATCAAGGCGATGGATGAGAAGGTCTATGAGCAGGCGGCAAACGTTGCGAAGCTGCCCGGTATAGTAAAGGCTTCTTATGCGATGCCGGATGCGCACTGGGGCTACGGTTTTCCGATAGGAGGTGTGGCTGGTTTTGACGCAGACAAAGGCGGCGTAGTCTCAGCAGGAGGGGTGGGCTTCGATATAGCGTGTGGGGTTCGTGCGCTGCGGACAGGGCTTACAGTTGATGATATTGAGTCTCGAAAAACGGAGCTCGCCGAGATGCTGGCTCGGCGGATACCAGCCGGGTTAGGCAGCAGGGGGAAATTGCGCCTCCTCAGGCAGGAAATGGACGAAATGCTTCAAGCCGGCATGCAATGGGCTATCGACCATGGGTACGGGACCAGAAACGACCTTGCACATACCGAAGAAAACGGTCGGATGGCGGGAGCTGAGCCAAGATACGTTTCTGACCGTGCGAAGGAACGCCAAAAGGATGAGGTCGGCACGCTTGGCTCGGGCAATCATTATTTAGAGGTGCAAAAAGTCACTGAAATCTTCGATACGGATTGTGCTGAGGCTTTTGGCCTTGCTCAACATGATATAATCTTGAGCATACATTGCGGCTCGCGAGGGCTTGGCCATCAGATCGGGACTGACTTTCTTCCCAGGATGGTCAAGACAGCCCAAAGCCACGGAATAGAACTGCCAGAGAGAGAACTGGCCTGTGCGCCGATCAATTCCGAGCTTGGACGGAAGTACTTGGGGGCGATGAACTGCGGTATTAACTGCGCGCTGGCGAATCGGCAGGTTTTGACGCATTTGGTAAGGCAGGTCTTCGACAAATTCCTGCCAAAAGCTAATCTAGTCTTGCTTTACGATGTCTCTCATAATACGTGCAAAGTCGAGGAACATACGGTGGACGGGAGATCCAGGAAATTGTATGTACATCGTAAAGGTGCAACGCGTGCCTTTGGGCCGGGTCATCCGTCGCTGCCGAGCGATCTTAGAAAAGTGGGCCAGCCGGTTCTTATCGGGGGCACTATGGGGACCGCCTCCTATATACTGACGGGGACGGAAAAAGGCATGTCTCTTTCATTCGGCTCCTGTTGCCACGGGGCTGGACGGGCTATGAGCCGAAAGCAGGCGACAAAAAGATGGCATGGGCAGGACGTTATAAGAGTACTTGCGGAAAAAGGTATTATCATTCGTGGCGCATCCAAGCGCGGCGTGGCTGAAGAAGCTCCCGGCGCCTATAAGGATGTTGACGCTGTGGTCGATGCTACTGAGAAGGCGGAATTGGCCAAGAAGGTCGCTAAACTTGAGCCGATGATTTGTGTTAAGGGGTAAGAGCCGACCCAACCCTGGGCATTTTGCCATTTTCAGTGCTGTTATTACACATATCTGCCTGGCAGAATTTGCCAGATAATCCTTGATAAAGCAGCACAACCTCATTAACCTATTAACACTTCGTCGTGGAAAAAGTCGACGCCCTAAAACAGGCTGAACAGAGTTCTGCAAAATTGCAGGTTAGGCATACTTTGACAAGAAAAATTCGTTTTTTGTTTTTTTCTTGTTAAACAGTAAGCTGTTCTTTAACAAATAGTTAAGCGATTATTTAAGAAAATCAAAAACCGGATTTTCGGCATGGTTCAAATAGCTCAGATTCTGGGTAACATTGATTTGTGGCTCCATAGTGGGTGGCAGCCTCAAATCCGAAGGATTTGGGGATGGTTACGCCGCTTTTGGAGCATTGCCATCCCCAAGCTGCGCTTGAGGCTGCCA
>DAOWID010000222.1 GCA_030641115.1 Planctomycetota bacterium
GAGAACGTAGCCAAATATATATACGAAAAACTCGAACCGAAACTGCCCAAAGGCATCGAGCTGCAATCTGTGAAGGTCGAGGAGGAACCAGGCTGTTCAGCAAAATTCGAGCACAGCAGCAACGCCAACAAAGCCTTTGCCAAGCCGGCAAAATAGCCTGTAGTGCCTTGACAAATTTGACGATACTTTCTGAAAAAGGCCAAAACCTGGTGGTTTCAGCAGAGTCTTGATATAATATGCTCAAGTGACCTTAATTCACTGTAAGCAAAGAGTGCAAGATGCAATGCCAGATTTGTAAGAAAAAGACGGCGACTATTCACCTGACAGAAATTGCTGATGGCTTGCGCACCGAAGTGCACATGTGTGAGCACTGCGCCCAAGAGCAGGGCATCGCCGCTAAGAGCCAGATATCTGTAAATGAGCTGCTCAGCAGCCTGCTTGCCTCTCAGCCAACGGACGACGAGTTGTTCGGCCCCTCAGAGCATCAGACGCCTTGCCCGCACTGTGGCTTTACGTTGGACCAATTCAGTAAGGCAGGGGTCTTAGGCTGTCCATACGATTATGAGGTCTTTGAAAAATCGCTCCTTCCGCTCATCGAAAAAGCTCACGATGGTAAAACAAGTCACTGCGGCAAGGCTCCTTCAAAGATATCGCAGCCCGCAAAGAAGCAAATAGATCGCTCAAACCTGCGCCGACAACTGGAAACCGCCGTGAAAAACGAAGATTATGAACTGGCCGCCAAATTGCGGGACAAAATAAAAAAGTGTGAATCCTGATGCTCGATGCCCGATACTCGATACTCGTCGAGCATCCAGCATCGAGCAACGAGACACGAGAATGAAGCTGACCGAAATAAGTAACGACATAAACGAATGGTTTAGTGGCTCAGGCCCGTTAGCTGATATCGTCATATCTTCGCGGATTCGGTTGGCCAGAAACCTTGCTGGCCACAAATTCTTGAGTCACTGCTCGACCGCTGAGAAATCGGAAATTCTCGAGAAGCTAAAAGATGTTCTGATGTCGCTTGAACTTGGCGATAAAACCTTCTATGTCAGCGTGGACAAAGCATCTGCCCTGAACAGAAATTTCCTTGTGGAACGACACCTTATCAGCCGAGACCACGCTTTCAGCAAAGGCCCACGAGGGGTCGTTATCGCCCGGCGAGAATTCTTCACCGCCATGATTAACGAAGAAGACCATCTGCGGATGCAGGTGTTAAAAGCAGGCTGTCAGCTATCTCAATGTGCCAAGCAGATAAATCACATCGACGATATGATAGAAAAGAAGCTCGACTATGCCTTCAGCCCTCGCTATGGATACCTCACGGCCTGCCCTACCAATCTCGGCACGGCAATTCGGGTCTCTGTTATGCTGCATCTGCCCGCCCTAAAGATGACAGGACAGACAGAAAAGTTCTTCAACGCCGCAAAGGATATGAACCTGGCTGTGCGAGGGCTTTTTGGAGAAGGAACTGAGGCCGCAAGTGACTTATACCAGATTTCCAACCAAGTAACACTTGGTATCTCCGAGCCGGATATCATCTCGCAATTTGAAAACACTATCATCCCTGAAATAGTCAAGTATGAAAATGCCGCGAGAAATCAGTTGCTCGCGACACACGCCGACACTCTCGACGACAAAATTTATCGAGCGATGGCACTACTGCAGAACGCCCATCTGATAAGTTCGCAGGAGGCGTTGTTCCTGCTGAGCCATTTGCGCTTGGGCGTCAATATGCGTGAGCACATGGGGGCCTCAACTCCTGCAATAAAGAAGCTTTGCTCGCTGAGCAACACCGATGGTAACGTAGATGAGCACAGAGAGCTTTCAATAACAACCGTAAACCGGCTGTTTATGCTGACTCTGCCGGCCCATCTGCAGCTAAACCATGGAAAACAACTGGACTCAACTCGCAGAGATGCGCTGCGAGCTAAAATCATTCGCTCAGCTTTGAACCAGGACGCTTAGTGCCTATCCTGCTTCCGGGCCAAATTAGCGGCCAAGGACACGACAAAATGAAGCTCCTCAAATATGCTATTGCAAGTGTTGCTGGAATCCTTGTATTTACCGGGACCGTGTTCGCAGACGGTTTGCGGCAGGTACGGATTCCCAAACAGTCGGATTGGACCGAGCATAGGGCGGTTATTAAAACCGGCGAATTCGGCTCCTGGGACACACGATTTTACGGGCAGGTCAGCCCTTCTACAGTCGTAAAGAAAAACGGTATTTTCTATCTATACTATGTGGGAGCCAACGGCGATCGTCCTACCGATGGAGGGCCAAAGGACCGCGCGCTGGGTGTGGCCACCAGCAGGGACGGTATTCACTTTACGAAGTACCGCGGCAACCCGGTCATTACTCACCAACCAGCCGGAAATGTTGAGGAAGGCATCGCTTCGGCGGCTGGGATGATCGACAAAAACGACCACTTACTTCTCTATTATTGTGCTATATGGGCAGAGAACGCTTCGACAGAGGAAGTACACTGCCACGTTGCGCTTGCTCAATCCCGCGACGGAAAGAGCTTCAAGGATTATGGCTACGTTCTGTCGTGGAACGACCGTTCTGTGTGGGGATACGGAGATGAAATTGGCCCATTGGGGGCCTACTACGCAAATGGGAAGTACAACGTATATTACGTGGCAAAGGGCAGTGTAGGTGCGTGGAAGCTGGGAGTCGCTACGGGATCCTCGAAAGACAAATTGACAAACACGAGGGCTGCGCTAACCAAAGGACAGATTATAGGCGGATGCGACCCTGTGTTCATAAGCGACCACAAAATCGCGCTCTTTATCGTCTGTGACTTTGATAGAAACTACATCGAGGTTCGCACAGCCGACGTGAATTCGCCGGACGAACTTAGTGACCCGGTTGAAACATA
>DAOWID010000427.1 GCA_030641115.1 Planctomycetota bacterium
AGGACAAAGCAGGACATAAAAAACTACGTAAAGGTCTTCATTGGGATAAACATTCGTGACTAATGATTCTGCCCGCTGCACATCTGGCCGATGGATTATCTGTGGCACAGCTTCTCTGCCGACTTTCCCGATTCACAATGGACGACCGACGATGGACGAGGGACGAGGCGCAAGGCGTCGCAGCCTCAAGCGCAGTCCGCAGGACGCTGCACGCTTGACGATGGCATGATACGGACCAAAAACGCAGACTGCACTGTCTGGGCCAATCGCGCAGGGGAAAAAACGACGGGTGGCAGCCTCAAGCGCAGCTTGGGGATGGACAGGTCACGAGTCACGACCAACGCTGACGCGATTGTCTGGGCCAACCGTGCAGGCGGAAAAACGGAATTAGCCGCGGTTGCCACGCTTTTAGATTGCATCTTTAAGCCAAACTGCCAGGTCAGAATTCTGGGCGGCTCAGGTGAGCAATCCGGCAGAATGTACGAGTATCTAACAGCCTTCTTGCGAAACGCCTTCGAGGAATTTCTGGCTGGCCCCATCCTGAAAGGAAAGTGCCGCTTCACCTGCAACTCCGGCGTGGAGGTCTTGACACAATCTACAACAAGCGTTCGCGGCCAGCACGTCCAGAAGCTTCGCTGTGACGAAGTTGAGCTTTTCGATGAGGATGTGTTTGCTGCTGCAAAGTTTACCACCCAGAGCACAAGAAACGTTGTAGCAGCTATGGAGTTAATCAGCACCATGCACCGACCTTATGGTTTAATGCAAAAGATAGTCTCATCTGCGGGTCAGTCCGGCACGCCGGTCTTCAAATGGTGTATATGGGAAGTGATTGAAAAGTGCGCCGACAGAATCTGCTCACAATGCCCTTTATGGACCGACTGTCAGGGCAAAGCCAAAAAAGCCAACGGTTATCTAAAAATCGACGATTGCATAACGCAGATGCAAAGGGCTAGCAGGGCAGGTTGGGAGGCCGAGATGCTCTGCAAAAGACCCTTGCTGGAAAATGTAGTCTTCGACCAGTTCGACCCCGCCACGCATGTACAACCGCTCGATTATAACCCTAATCTGCCGGTGTACCGCACACTGGATTTTGGCTTCGTAAATCCGTTTGTGTGTTTATGGATTCAGGTTGATAGCACCGGTGTTGTGCGAGTGATAGACGAATATGTTCGCAGCAGAGCGACAATTGATGTGCACGCTGACGAGATAAAGAATCGAACGCCCGGCGGTGAAGAACGCGTGGCAGCCACCTTTTGTGACCCGGCAGGTGCCGGCGTAAATGACATCACTGGCACAAGTGTCGTTCGGGAACTGCGGACGATGGGGATCGCGACCCGATTCAGGCGGAGTGGCATCTTGGATGGCATTGAGCTTATTCGCCGCGCGATTCGCTCCGGCGACGGCAAAAGCGCCCTTGTCATTTCACCGAGGTGTCAACGCCTGATAGAAGCCATGCGGTGTTATCATTACCCCGAGTCCGGAAGCACCGCCGCCGCCGAGCTGCCGCTAAAAGACGGCATCTACGACCACCCAATCGACGCCCTGCGATACTTCTTCGTCAACTACAAACACAGCACTAAAACTACAGCCCGGAGGTATTAGAAGCAGAATAACACCTCGCAGATACTAAATGAATCATATCCAAAATTAGGGATGTGTTATCTTTAAACAGCATAGGACCACAGCGCTTAGCCCGATAACATTGACGACGATAGCAGCGCGCACCAAAGGAAATTGTGGTTGGCTTGTACATAAAAAGACAGGGCTGAGGTGCGGAGGGAGAGGAAAAGCGAGATAACCTCAGCCCTGTTGAATGCTTAACCAAACATTACATCAAAAAGCTCCGTAAATCTATACTGTTCTTGCCAAAAAATGTTCGTATTTGGCGAAAATAATGCCCGTCTCAGAAGATCCTCTAACGCTCACAAGCCAGCCACAGCTCTCAAGATCAAAGCCGCAGCAAACTTCTCCTTGTACTATGTGTTGTATTTTACTATACTACGCACGTAAAGGCAAGTGCAATTTCACGATAAATGAAAAAAAATTGACCGACGGCTAACCTATGCTCACAGACAATATTCTCGAGCTTATCGGCAATACACCGCTGCTGCAGCTAAAAGGCGAGACGATCTTCGCCAAAGCCGAGTTTCTCAATCCCGGCGGCAGCATCAAAGACCGCGTGGCCCTGGCAATGCTCGAAGCCGCCCAGCGCGATGGCAAACTCAAGCAGGACTCCATAATCGTCGAGCCGACCAGCGGAAATACGGGCATCGGACTGGCCCTTGTCGGACGATTAATGGGCTATCCCGTCCGTATCGTAATGCCGGAAGGCATGAGCGAGGAGCGAAAGAAGCTAATAAAAGCCCTTGGCGCAGAACTCGTCCTCATCCCCGACGAAGAGGGTCTGGCCGGTGCAGTTCGCAGGGTCCAGCAGTTGGCCGCTGAAGATGAGCGGATCTATGTGCCGCAGCAATTCGAGAACCCGGAGAACCCTCGCGTCCATTATGAGCAAACTGCCCGTGAATTGTGGCACCAGATGGGTGGCCAAATCCAGTGCTTCGTAGCAGGCGTGGGCAGCGGAGGAACCCTGCAAGGCGTAGGCAAATTCCTCAAAGAGCACAAAGCAGACGCAAGAATAGTGGCTGTCGAACCCAAAGATAAATCAGCTATATTAGGCCATGAGCCTGGCCTGCACCAGATTCAGGGCATAGGCGACGGGTTTATCCCCGACGTGCTCGATGTGTCGTTGGTGGACGATGTTGTAGAGGTCTCCGACGATGACGCGATAGAGACCACCCGGCAATTAGGCAGAGACCACGGGCTTCTGGTCGGCATC
>DAOWID010000225.1 GCA_030641115.1 Planctomycetota bacterium
TAGGGTATCCGGGGTATCCTCATGCCGAAGGGTACTTTATGGGCCGTTTCTGTGTCGACCGCCATAAAAAAGCGATCAATATTGGATTTGTGGACAGCCGCGTTGAAAGAGTGTACCTGGAAGAACTGTGGACGCTAAAATGGCACGAACACTTCATACCGAACTACGACGTATCCGTGCCGTGAATCCACCTCATAACCTCGAAAAAGGCTGTCCATCTGACTTGGCTACAATGCTGCACACAAAGAGGAGATTTAGCAGGTCCTTGACAGGCGACCGATGAGCCTCTTAATCACACGGGCCTTTTCGTAGGGACTGATACGACTGCGCTTCACGGCTTCTGCCAACATGCTTACAGTCTTGTCGTATGTTTCCCGGTCTACGGCATAGGGGGTCCCATCTTTGCCACCGTGAGCAAACGAATACCTGGCCGGGTCCTCATAGGAAGGCTCGGCTCCATAGATCACCTCCCCAACCAGTGACAAGGCGCGAACAGTCTTCGGGCCCACTCCTTTAACAGCGAGCAGCCGCTCATAGTTATCCGGTTGCCGGTCGCACAATTGCTGAAGGATCTTCTCCAAGTAACGACTCTTGGAGAAATCCTCATTTACCACAGGATGCCATTTGAACTCAGTATCCTCCAATTTCAATAGGGTCAACTGCTGCCCTTTGTACTTCATGCTGATCATCTTACTCAGATTCGATGAGTGCTTCCGCAAGATTTCGATGTCTTTCATAAGTGAGCGGTATCCTGACGAGACAAATTCAACGCTTAACTGCCTCGTGTTTTCACTATCACGAGCAGTAAGGTTCAATAGCCGGTTCTGCTTTGCAGGGGCGACGATGCTAGTGTGAGGCTCACAAACAAGGTCGTCAACGTTCTCGGAAAACCAGTGATAACGACGAGCTGAGGCATTGACTTGGTTCATCCCCTGTTGGACAACCGCACGACTGGTTCAGTTCCGCAATTAGTGGGCAGAATTTATGAGTTTAAGAACATGGGGGGTCAGGATGAATAGCGCAATCGCTACAGAGCCTGTGGCGGAAATGAGCACCGCACCTGCTGCCACATCTTTTGCTTTTCCGACGCTGGGATGAAATTCGGGAGACGCCGCATCGGCTAAAAACTCCAATGCCGTATTCAGTGCCTCGGCAGTCCAAACGGCCATGATTGCAATGACGAGCCAGCACCACTCTCCCGGCGAAAGGCCAAAGAAAGCACCAACAACTAAAACAAGAACAGATGCCATAGCGTGGATCCAGGCGTTGTGCTGCGACTTGAGCATCAGGGCAATGCCACGAATCCCGTACCTAAAGCTCTGTATACGCTCCGAAAATGAGAACCCTTGGCTCATCCGTTATTCTCCAAATGTTCAAGTATTCAAAGGCATCTCGTCTGCTTCCTGACAACACCCGCGTGTCGGGATGCCTTTTGTTATGTTTCCTTTCTCTTGGCCCTATTTCAGCATTGCGAAGTGCCATGAGTCTCAAATACTATATCGGAAGGAATCTTGGTCCACATTAGCTGACTGATCGCAAGAAATAGAGAATTCCAGGCCCTTGTCGGAGCTTGGATAGTCCAAGCTAAATGATAGTCATTGACGTTTGTGGGGATACCGTTCAAAATGGAAAGCAGTGACATAGAAAGCGGTATCAGCTATGAAAATCTATTTGAAGTTAGTATTAACAACAATGTTCTGGGGTGGCACATTCATCGCAGGCAGGCACGTTTCCCAGAATGTTGGGCCTTTTTCGATCGCATTTTTGAGATATGCCGTCGCCTCAATGCTCCTAATCCTTCTGACCTGGAAGATGGAGGGCAAGCTTCCTGCACCGAAGAAGTCCCACCTTATACCCATCGTCCTACTGGGGATGACAGGCGTTTTTGCATACAACGCCATGTTTTTCAGGGCACTAAGAATAATCGAAGCGGGCCGGGCAGCACTCATAATTGCGACCTGTCCGATATTCATCGCCATTTCGTCAGCCCTGTTTCTCAAAGAGAAATTTACCGCGACAAAGGTTTTTGGAATTACCATTTCTATATCGGGAGCGATAATTGTCATATCGAAAGGAAATCTACTTGGAATATTTAAGGGGAATTTCGGTTTGCCAGAATTCTACATATTTTGCTGTGTTTTAAGCTGGACCGCCTATTCTCTGATAGGCAGAACGGTTATGAGCGACCTATCGCCACTGGCCTGCGTATCATACTCCTGCGTAGTCGGCGCCGCGGCATTGGCTATCCCTGCATATCTTGAGGGAGTGGTACAAAATATTGGCCACCACTCTGTAATGGATTGGGTCAGCATTTTTTACCTGAGCATATTCGGAACTGTGATCGGATATGTCTGGTACTATGAGGGCATAAAGCAGATTGGTCCCACAAAAGCAGGCTTATTTATCAATTTTGTTCCTATCTTTGCTATCTTGCTGGCTTTCCTTATTCTGAGAGAAGCGATTACCGTATCACTGGTGACTGGCGCTGCATTGGTCATCTCTGGTGTTTACTTGACAAACAAGGCCTCCGAAAGCCGTGCGGCATAAGCATTCAGTATCCATGCATAGTCGGCCGGCAAGGCGCATCGCACGTCACTTGCAGCCAGAGCCCACTTGCTGCCAGCAATTATTTGCAGGCGCGTCAAGCCGTCGCCTTTTTGAGAAAGTAAGCGTTCACGGGGTATAAGTTGCGTTTGTGCGGTCATTGCGAGGAGTTTTACGACGAAGCAATCTAAAATGTAACGATTGAGATTGCCACGGCCTTTGAAAAAGGCCTCGCAATGACATAAAACGCCACATTTGCCCCGTGAACGATTACTTGAGAAGAAACGTGTCAGCCGGGTGTAACCTTTCCTTTGGCGCAGCCACTATCCTGTTAGAAGGGCTGTGGAAGGGCCCGAAAACGTAACAAGACCGTATTGTTAGAGAAAGGAGCCAAAGATGTTGAAAAAAGTTGTGCTGGGTGTTGTGGCGGCGAGTGTGCTGATGGGAGCCGAGAATCTCATCGCCCAGGGAAGAAGGCGTAGGCCTGAAGCAGAGCAAGAACGAAGACAAATGCAGAGGCCAGCAGCTCCGCAAAAGCAAAGGGGACAGGCAGAGCAGCTTCGCAGACAAAGACCGGGACAACAAGGCGTACGCCAGCCTATGGGCGGCATACAGCGTGGTTGGCCCGGTGCAGACAGAGGACGACCTGGCCAGTTCCGTGGCCGCCCGGGTAGAGGGGGCCGAGGTTGGCAAGGCAGAGGTATGATGGGCGGACGTGGCTTCCAAGGCAGAGGTATGATGGGCGGACGCGGCTTGCAAGGCAGAGGTATGATGGGCGGACGCGGCTGGGGCATGCCAGGCAGATGTATGATGATGCCGGACAGAGGCATGATCGGTAGACGCGGGCCAGGTATGCCGTACAAAGGCATGATGGGTAGAGGGGGACAAGGTCCTCAAGCCAGAGGTATGATGATGCAACGTAGAGCTATGATGGGCGGATTGGGAGAAGCTCTTCAACGCAGACCTATGATGGATAGATTGGGCGAAGCTCGTCGACCCAGAGGTGCGGGCAGACCTGGTCCGGGTACTATGCGGCCACCGGCAAGCAGGCAGAGGCTGGGCCTCGATAGACTACCAGAAGGCATCGAGAGGCCCGGTCGTGGTGGGCCACGCGAAGGTATTGGCAGGCCGGGTGGTGACGGCCCCCCAGGAGACATCGAGAGACCGCGTCGCGCTGGGCCACCCGAAGATATGGAGAGACGTGACCCCGATGAAACACCTGAAGGTATCGCAAGGCCGGGTTTTGGTGGACCAGGCAGAGGTTTTGGTGGGCCAGGCACAGGTTTTGGTGGGCCAGGCACAGGTTTCGGTGGGCCAGGTAGAGGTTTCGGTGGGCCAGGTAGAGGCCCTGGCGTGGGTCCTCCGGGCAGCGGTTCGGGCATTGACAGGCTCATTGATATAGTTGATACCGATGGCGATGGTACGCTGACGGCTGAGGAACTTAAAGCTTTCAAAGAGAAGATGAAGGACCGGCCGCGCCGGTGATAACGACATCGGCGCGTGGAGCTGGCCGCGGTTCCTTGTAGGCAACTGCGGCCAGAAGCTATGTGCCAAGAACGCCCTTGTAGCCATCTATGTTTACATAGATTGAGTAACAAGGCGATGCCCCGCCGGCGAGCCATTTTGTCGGCGGGGTATTCCTGCTATCACAGAGGCGGCAAACTGGCTCAAAAAGCAGACGCAAATTATGTTGATGAACGGCAGATGGTGCTATATCCTACACATTTAGTTGTCCCGATCGAACTATGTGGGACTTTTAGTTGCCAGGTAGAGATGCTCTTAGCCAAAACGGTTCGCGAGATCGCAGAGTTACCATCCATCTCAGAAAGCAGGAACAAGACACTTGCATCAGCCACTGCAGACCTTGAGGACATTCGCCAGAGCTGCCAGGGCGATCCAGAAGCATATCGGCGACTTATCGAGAGACACCAGGAATACGTCGGCCGGATACTCTGGCGATTCACCCGAGACCGTCAGATCCACGAGGAGCTGGTTCAGGATGCCTTTGTCGAGGTGTACCTGAGTTTGGCCGGTTACCGCGGCAAGGCACCGTTGGCCCACTGGCTTTCGCGTATTGCCACCCGTGTTGGATATCGCTACTGGAAGCAGACCGCCCGCCAGCACAGACAGCAAACGTTCAGTCTACAAGAGTGGGACAAGATAGCCGATGAGACGACTGAGCAAACGGACCCGAGCCGAGCCGCTGCACTGGTGCACCAGATGCTGGCGCAACTGCCGCCGCGTGATCGGCTGGTCTTGACACTGCGCTATCTGGAGGAATGCGACGTAGCCGAAACCGCACGGCGCACCGGCTGGACGAAAACTATGGTCAAGGTCCAAGCCTCGCGTGCCCGAAAGAAGTTAGAGAAGCTTTTCGTTCAAAGCGGAAAGGAAATCATATTATGAACCTGGAGAAACGATTCAAAGCGCTGGCTGGACTGGCCCGTGCGGAGAGACCTCCTGATGTGGATGTTTCCGCTCGGGTGCTGGAGATTCTTGCCGGCGACCACAGGCAGGTTATGTTCGTTTCGGAAAAGCCCTGGGCGTGGCTGGCGGCGGTGTCCTCAGCCGCTGCCGTTCTCGCGGTGGCATTCACAATCGTTGCCTACAATGTTTGGGCCGATCCGCTGTCAGAAATATCGCAAGCAGTTGCATGGGTGATGCAATGAACCAGACAGAAACAACCGACAGTCCGAACGTAGACTACATGCGAAAACTGCATCGCTGGCGTATGGCCTTCTTCGGCCTGGTCATCTTGCTGGCAGGCCTTGTGATCGGCGTTAGCTCGACGCTAATGCTGGTTAGGCACAGAGAGAGGGGTCGTCCGTGGGGCCCGGAGTTTTTCAGCAGGAGAATGATGGACCGCATGCAGCGTGACTTAGACCTTTCGACGGAGCAGGAGAAAAAGATTGGGGCCATTGTAAAAGACCGCATGGAAAAGCTGGACGATATCCGCATGGAGGCCCGGCCACGTATCACAGAGCAACTGAAGTTGATGAATGAGGAGATTTCCGCCGTGCTCACCGAGGAACAGAAACGGATCTGGCAGCGAAGTTTCCGCCGTCTGCCGGGAGAGGTGCGCCCTCCCGGCCCTGGTCCAGGCGAGGGGCCCCGCCACCGCGGAGGCCCGCCGGACCGGATGCGCCGAGGCCCCCAACGGTTCGGCCCTCCACCGGGTCCAAATAGACCAACTGTCCCGCCGGAAGAGTATGAGGGACGGCGCAAGGGGCAGAGACGGAAAGACCCGCCAATGAACAGTCCTGAATGAATCATCATTGATTTCGAAGTGCCGTCGATATTGTAAGGCAGAAGAGTAACTGAGAAAGGAGCAAGAGATGTCGAAGAAGATGTCAGCCGGTTTGGCAAGCATGACATTGTTGATCACTGTTGGGTTGGTCCTGGCTCAACCGGGTGCGGGTGGTGGGGCCGGTGGCAGGCGCGGTCAACCGAGGATGGGCCCTCCAGGTGGACCGATGGGGCAATGGTTTGACGACATTGAGAAGGCTTATCAACAGAAGGACATGGATAAGATCGGCGAATTGATCGCGCAGATGAAGGAACGCCGAGCGCAGTTCCAGGGCCGGGTTCGGCCCGGCGGACCAGCGGAAGGCGGGGGTAGGGGCGAGCGCCCTACGCGGCCCGGCCAAAGTCGAGGCGGTCCAGGCGGACCCGGCGGCGGCAACTTCGGGCAGCGAGTGATGGGGCTGGATAAAAACGGCGAGGGAAAAGACACCAAAGATGAGGTGCCCAAGCAGATATTCAAGGTTTTTTCCGTGGGGACGGTGGAAAAGAAGGCGGGGACAACGTGCCTGAAGATCGCGGACGAGTATGCCGAGGCGCTGAAAGGCCTGGATGGGTTCTCCCACGTCGTCGTGCTCTACTGGTTCCACAAGAACGACACGCCAAGCAAAAGGAGCATCCTTCAGACGCGCTTGGAACGTTTCCCCAATAAACCGTTGGCTGGCGTGTTCGCCTGCAGGCCGCCGGTGGGCCCGAACCTGATCGGGTTGAGCACGTGTCGGATCCTGTCCGTCGAGGGCAATACGGTGCGCGTCGCGGGCATCGATGCGTTCGATGGCACGCCAATCCTTTCGCTCAAGCCCCACATCCCCATGATCGACAGCCCCAGCAACGTCAAGCTGCCTGACTGGTGGCAGCCGGGGTTCGGTGGTTTCGGTGGCCAAGGTCGAGGCGGTCCAGGCGGACCCGGCGGCGGCAACTTCGTCGAGCGAGTGATGGGCTTCGACAAAAACGGCGACGGAAAAGTCACCAAAGACGAGATGCCCAACCAGATGCAAGAGCGAATACTCCAGCGTGCCGACACCAACGGCGACGGCGCCATCGACAAGGAGGAAGTGAAGAAATTCGCCGAACAAATGGGCCAAGGTCGAGGCGGCCGATAGGACAACTGTTCCGCCGGACGAATATGAATCACGGCAAGGGGCACAGGTGGAGAGACCCGCCAACGAACAGTTTTGAATGAATGGTCATTGGTTTCAAAGTGTCGTCAATATTGTGAGGCAGAAGAGTAACTGAGAAAGGAGCATGAAATGTCGAGGAAGATGTTAATTGGTTTGGCAAGCATGACATTGTTGATCACTGTTGGGTTGGTCCTGGCTCAACCGGGTGCGGGTGGTGGGGCCGGTGGCAGGCGCGGTCAACCAAGGATGGGCCCTCCAGGTGGACCGATGGGGCAATGGTTTGACGACATTGAGAAGGCTTATCAACAGAAGGATATGGATAAGATCGGCGAATTGATCGCGCAGATGAAGGAACGCCGAGCGCAGTTCCAGGGCCGGGTTCGGCCCAGCGGACCACCGGAAGGCGGGGGTAGGGGCGAGCGCCCTATGCGGCCCGGTCAGGGTCGGCCTGGACCAGGTGGGACCGACGCATCGTTCATGGCGAGCTCACCCATGCCGAAGAATGAGGCGGAGAAGAAGATCCTCAGCGTGCTCGATGATATGGATAGAAATCAGCGCAGAGGTATGATGAATGTTCCCGTGGAAGACGGCAGGCTGCTGCGGCTTCTAACAGAGACGGTCGGCGCCAAGCATGTCGTTGAGATCGGCACGTCTAACGGGTACTCGGCCATCTGGTTTTGCCTTGCGCTTCGGAAAACGGGCGGCAAGCTAACCACTCATGAGATTGACGCCCGCCGAGCCTCGCTGGCCCGCGAGAACTTCAAACGGGCCGGTGTCGATAAACTCGTCACGATTGTGGAGGGCGACGCCCACGAGACAGTTACCAAAATCAAAGAGCCGATTGACATTCTATTTCTCGACGCGGACAAAGAAGGCTATATCGACTATCTTAATAAGCTCTTGCCTTTGGTGCGTCCGGGCGGATTGATCTTGGCTCACAACATAAACCCACGACAGGCAGATCCGAGATACATCGAAGCCATCACGAAGAATCCCGACCTGGAAACGATCCTTTATCAGCAGGGCGGCGGCGTCGGTGTGACGCTCAAGAAGCGTTAGAGTAGATGATTGAAGGCCACTGGCGTTACGGCAATGACAGGGGAGATTAGTCGAAATCCGCCATGTGCACAGTTCCTATGGCTCAATGGGCTCTTTCTAATTTAGCGCGCGTTACCGGGAGACAATTGACGATGAGAAAAGCAGTGCTGATTTGTGTCCTATTCGTTGTTGCCTGTGCTGCCTCGGGTCGATATACGCCAACATCGGACTATACGGCCCAGGAAATTGAAGGCTGGAAGGTGCTCGTCAATAACGAGCTATCGTCGGATCACAGCGAACTGGCCAAGGATGTATTGAAACTGCTGCGACACCAACTCTATCAAATCACGCGCGTCGTACCGGATGAGGCCTTGGAAGAACTGCGCGACGTGCCAATCTGGGTCGAGTACAATGCTCCACGTCATCCGTGCATGTGCTACCATCCGAGCAAAGAGTGGCTGAAAAACAACGACTTCTATCCTTTCGTTCGCTCTGAATTGCAGCAACATGACCCAAACATGTATCAACTGCTTAAGAAGCTATGGAAGGTCGAGTGAGGACATTGCTTCAACTTCGTCTATTGTTTTGGGTATTCTCTTGCCCAATACCGTGTTGCCGTTGTCCGTCACTAAGACATCGTCTTCTAATCTGATGCCACCAAAATCTCTATACTCTTCGACAACACCATAGTTAATATATTGCGCGTGTCTTTGCTCGGCTTTCCAGCGATCAATTAGTTCGGGGATGAAATACAGTCCCGGCTCGACCGTTATTACAAAGCCTGGTTCAAGTGCCTTGCCGAGTCTCAAAGAACGCCAGCCAAACTCAGGGTTTCTCTTTATGGTGTCCGTATAGCCAACGTAATCTTCCCCCAGGCCTTCCATATCATGGACATCGAGCCCTAACATGTGGCCTAAGCCGCACTGAAAGAACAAGGTGTGTGCCCCTGCATCGACAGCCTCTTCCACATTGCCCTTCATCAGTCCTAGCTCCTTCAAACCGGATGCAAGAATAGTACAGGCAAGACGATGGACTCGGCGAAATTCGACACCGGGCTTGACAGCCTCAATTGCCTTTTCTTGTGCATCCAGGACAATAGTGTAGATTTCCTTTTGCCTCTGTGAGAATTTCCCACTTACGGGGATTGTCCTGGTGATGTCACTGGCATAATGAAGTGCAGATTCAGCGCCCGAATCGTTGACAGCAATATCGCCTTCTTTCATCACGTTCCCATAATAGTGGTTGTGGAGCGTCTCCCCATGAACTGAGAAAATCGTGGGAAAAGAAAGACGTCCACCCCTCGATACGGCAATACCCTCCATCGCACCGGCAACCTCCATTTCACACACGCCAGGCTTGGACATTTTCATAGCCGTCGTCTGCATTTCATAGGAGATGTCGAGAGCAGCTTCTATTTGCTCAATTTCCTCATGCGTCTTGAAAGACCTTTGTGCCACCACCGCTTTAATCAGTGTTTCCGAGACATTGTCTTGGACAACGCTGGGATGTATTCCCAACAATTGCTCGATTCTCAGAATGTTTTCTGGCCGATATTGGGGGAGAAAATGGACTTTTCTGCCCTGCTCGGCAGCTTTTCTCAATACCACCTGAACTTTGTCGAGTGAAGCGGTTTCGTAAATGCCGACTTGCTGGCATTTCTCTTGTAAGGCCGGCTGCGGTCCCATCCAGATAATATCATCAACCGTCAAGTCATCGCCAAACACGTATTCTTTGCCCTGATCAATGTCGATAACAGCGGCCAGACCGGGACAATCGAGTCCGAAGAAATACAGGAAAGAACTGTCCTGCCGGAAGGGATACTGATTGTCCGGATAATTCATTGGGCTGTCGTCATTGCCCAAGAAGAGAATTAAGGCGGATTGCACCTGATCTCTCAAGCGTTTCCGTCTTTGCACATATACGTTTTTCGCAAACACCGCTTTGCCTTATAAATGACGTTATCCTTCAACCGTTTGTTCCTTATTCGTGGTACATAGACTGACCACTATTAGACAAATCACCGAGAGGGTTATGGCCGGCAGTACTGCATCCAGCCTCGCCAATTCTTCCGGCAAATGAACCTTTATTACCTCCTCCCATAAGAGCGTGGTCACCGTTCCTGCCAGGATCGAAGAAATTGCGCCGGCCATCGTGGCCCTTTTCCAGAACAGAGCCGCCACCAGGCAAGGAGTAATGGCTGAGCCATAAACCGTAAAGGCATACAACGCCTTTTCAAAGACAGTCGTGCTCTCCGCAAAGGCCCGCGAAACAAGCCAGGCGATGATTCCAAAGGTCAGCACCATTATGCGGCTCATAAAGACGATCCGTTTCTCAGCAGCCTTAGGATTGATGTAGCTCAGGTAGATATCCTTTATAAAGGTAGTCGAAGGAACCAACAGAAATGAATCCGCCGTAGAGATGATAATGCCCACCACCGTGATCATGAAAATAATCCCGAGCGCTGGGTGCATAAAATGTCGCGCAGCGTAAATCAGAATGTAGCGTCCGTTTTCCGGATCGGGAGTCATGCTCCCAGCAAACCATGCTTCGGCGATGATCAATTCCTCGATGAGCAGTGCCAAGAAAATCATAACGATTACGGCGGTGCGCGCACCCTTGGCGTTTTTGCTGGCGAAAATCCGCTGGTACTGGTTGGCGTCACCCA
>DAOWID010000120.1 GCA_030641115.1 Planctomycetota bacterium
AAACTAACAATCTAACAGGATCTAACAAGAAAGAAAAAGAAGCAAAAAGAAAGAAGATGCTACTACTCCAGAATAATACCTTATAGATCTAAGATTTTGGTCTGGACAACTGGGAGTACCTCACCTCAGGATCCTCTATCGGGAGGGTGGAGATGGTTTTCAGCGCCATCAATCTCACTCTCCATGACTCGTGCTTGAGTAGGTTCCTCAAATGCGGTAGGTCTGAGACACTACGCAGCTTCTTCAGCATTTCCAACGCTTGTGACGCCCTTTTGGATCTTTCGAGATACGCAGCACCTGGGCGAAGGTCTATCACTTCGTAGCCTTCCGGCGGTTTAAATTCGAACAGTTCATCCGGTATTGAAGGATTTAACTCGACTCGCTCAATAGTGTAGACCTTCTTTTTCTTCAGCTTGCCGCTGAGGTCATACTGAATTACGGTTGCATTATGCGGAAATCCCTGAGAATCGAAGTTGCTGCACTCCCTAATGTACAAAGGGTGCCCCGTTATAGGATTGCAGGTCTCCATATAGTAGACACGTGAGTAGTCTGCCTTCTCACATACAAAAACGCTTCCGCAAGGACAGTCATCAGATTTAAGCTGGATGTAGTCTCTATCATCCGGGTAATCTGGATCCGGCTTTATAGTAAGACGGAGTTTGGCTGCGACAAGGCCTGTTTTTCTGAGTTGCTCCATCTTGTCCGGGTCCGGCACGAAAACTGGCTCTGCAACGGAGCCCTTGTTAAGACCTAGAAGGGCCTGAAAGGGAGTCGCAAGTTGGGCCAATTCAATGACATCATTTCTCTTCCAGGTTGTTTTTTCTTTGCTTGTCACCTGGAGCTTTTTGCTAGCATGGTAGTAAGCAAAACTCATGAAAAGACCTGACTTCTTGTCTATCGTGTTCACAAAGCTGGTTTCATAAGGTGTGTTAGGACCAACTGTTATCGGTCCGAGAGTGTGCTGGCTGGGAGTACCCGGCATCAATACCATTCTGGGCTGAGCATTCACCTGATCGATGCGCTGTCGCTGGCCCCATATCCTGACCCTTTGTTTTACCCTACGCCCAGCTTCTTGTTCCTTGAGTGTTCTTTCTACGTTAAGCTGAATGTTTCTGTTGCGCATATCAAGCTCTTGAGGAGAAAGATTCGCTTTTGGTCCCTCGGCTTTATTGAAAAAGCCTTCGATCATTTCGCGGATTTCCTCCACAGACTTTGCAGGGTGCGCTATGTCCTTGTACAAGCTAACGTCTATACTCTGTAGAGGTTTCTTCCAGGCTGCCGCGGCCAATTTGTTCACCTCCTCGGCAGTCGGAAGATCACATAGGGCTTTGGTACCGCATAAAGCGATGCCGAGGGACAACACGATTCCAATTGTCAAACGCGACTTCATCGTATTACACTCCTTCAAACAAATTCTCTTTTATAATGTTGTGTACGATTCTCCGATCACTATCCCACGCAGTCATCCCCCTTGTCTCCGTCCCAATCGACAACATAGAAGTTCCAAATAGGCACCGCGTCCTCTGGATCGTCGCTCGGCTCGCAGTCCTCAACGAATGTACACATACCATCGGGGAAGGTACAGGCGGCACCTGTTCCTAGTATACAAAGTACGCAGGGAAGCGTCCCCAGCGTGACACATGGAACAGAACACACAAGGAGTATTATGATGCCGCATATATCGAACGCCTCCACATCCCACACTTCGGTACAGTCAATTACGTGTCCTACAATGGCTGCTTTGATGGGGTTATTGCACCAGCCAGGATCTCCCGGACCCGCCGGGACCCATTTGTCGTAGCCGAGAGGAATGATTTCTACATAGCCCTCGCAACCGTACCAGAAACTTGAGCATTCAGGGCATGTTTCCCCGGAAGGCGGTATAAACACGGTGGTATAGCAGTTGTCGCATACGCACTCGCAATCGTCACAGTGCTCCCATGACTCACAATTATCGTCTACGTTTGCACACCCGCAATTTTCGCAGTTACAGCAGCCAGAACAAGTCTTACCTTCGCACCCGCAGTCTGCAGTACATTGGCAATAACAGTCCACACATGATTCACAAGTCGGGCAACCGCTCCAGCGGTCGCCGTATGGTACGCACTCGTAGCCCTCCCGATAATGGCAATCGGGACAGTCGGGCGGCGGACATGCTATTGCTGGGGCGCTGAGCCGGAATAGTAACAGAAAAATAAGGAATAAAGCTGAATATTTCGTCGTCATTTTCTTTGCCCTTCCAATTTCTCAAGCTTAGCTCTGACAGTGTCAATGCGTTGATCCGCTGGCTTGGCACTCTCAATGAATATCCGATATACCTCCATGGCCAAGTCTAATTGCTCCGTTTTTTCATAGGCCCGAGCTAATTTCAGACAGGCATGGCCAAATAATGAACAATCTGGATATTTCTCAATAACCGCCATGTACGCCTGGTCTATTTCTGGGTTCGCTTCTGATTCCGGCAAGCTGCCTGAGTCTCGCAACTTCTCATAACATTCGCCTATCAAGCATTGTGCACTCCAGGCATACTCATAATTGGGCCATTCATCCACGACCTTTTGATAATATTCGAGAGTCTTGGCGTAGTCAGCCAGATGACGGCGGTAGCAAACGCCTGTAAAGTACCAGGCATGTTGGGTATACGGACTACTTACCGGCAGTTCGGTTATTATTCGGTTCCATAGAGCCATTGCCTTTGCAAAGTCACGTCTGGCTTCAGCATCCGAACCTTCCTTTTCATAGGCCCAGGCCTTGTTATAGTATTTTTCGCCAATCTCGAATACTACCTCCGGCAAATCGGGATTATCACTGAAGTCGGCGATCAGGTTGTCCAGGACCTTCTGAGCGGCATTGTCATCTCCAGGCTCTATAAGAGACAGGGCTTCCACCTTTGAGACGCCTATCAGGGCCTTAGCGGCATGGGGATCATCCGGATATTGCCATGCTACCTGCTGGTAGATATTTCTTGCCTGTTCGTACTGGGCTGCTGCCTCCGCCTCCAATCGTTTTGCGAACCAGTAAAGCGAGCCAGGTAAGCCCGGATAGTCAGGAAAATCAGCGGTCAACCTGTCAATCTCCTCCTGGGCCTCGGCATATTTCTTTGAGGCGATGAGATAAAAGATATTGATCTCCGGGCCATCGAACCGTGCCTTGGCAGCGTATGGGCTGTCAGGATAAAGCTCTACTATCTGTTCATATAGGGACTTTGCCTCTTCATATTTGCCCGGCAGCTCATATCGTCCTGCGATGGTATGCAGCGCCTCGGGCATATCCGGGCGGTCGGCAAAGTCGGTAAGCAGGCTATCAAGTACTGCCTGGGCCTTGGCGTAATCCTTGGAGTCGATCAGCGACAGGATATTTCTCTTTGACAGATACAATTGGGCATCGTCGGCTTCAGGGCCGTCAGGATATTGCTGAAGTATCAGTTCGCAGAGGCCTTGTGCTTCTTCATATTTCTTTTGGCCATCATATTTCTTGGCGATATCGTAAAGTTTTGCCGGGACGGGCAGCGGCAGCTCTATCTGGCTTGCGCCCATAAGACTCACTATCTGAGCGTGAGATAGAGCGCGATTATAGATGCGCACATCGTCGATCGAGCCGTTCCACTGACGGCCTACTGCTTGCGCATTTTCGCCAATGCATACTTCGTACTTGCCGACATCTACGGAACTGGCAGCGGCCTTTGCAGCTTCCAGCACTCCATCTATAAAGAGGTACAGTGCCTGCCCATCGAATACTCCCGCTATGTGGTGCCATTTACCATCGTCCACATTCGTGGTTCCCGACACAGACCAGGGAACTTCGCCCCAGCCCGGCCATTTGGTTGCAGCCGTACCGTTGCAGGCGAATTCGATGCTGTCCGAGTCGCCGGCTCTGGCCAGTCTCCACGAGTCGTCGCCCTTGCTAACGATAGTCTGCCATTTTTTGTCAAACTTGTTGACCTTTATCCAGGCCGCTACGGTGAGCCGCTCAGTCAGACTAAACAGCGAGCCGTTGCCGCACTTAACGTAGTCGCCATCGCCGTCGAGGGCTATTGCCTGGCTAAATACGCCGGCCTTGTAGGCTGGGTTACCGGCGAGGGCCCCGTGGGCGGGCGGGTCTAAGCCGGAACTATCACCGGCATTGCCGTCGAATTGATAGTGCGCTACCAAGCCGGCAGAGCTGGCAGGTTGGGCTACAATTGTCTGACCAGCCTCATCTGCGAAGCACACGCCCGCCATCTGAAGACATAGCAGACCGAGAGCAACTGAAGACAATAACAGGGATTTCTTAGTCATTAGTCGAACCTCCTATGCAATTGGGCACCCGCGCGCGTCCATCTTGGATTACCCAGTAATTCTAGGCGCCAGTTTCTGTTCGCAATGTAGCTTACTTTTCCAAAGATGCTTCAGTTTGTATATTACCGCATGCTCGGGGGGGGGCTGCAAGAGTTTTTTCAGGTTTTTTTCTTTTTTTGTTGGGGCGGTTATGTAAGTGGAGGTTTTTCAATTAGTTGCAGGCGAAGATTTTTTCAAATTCGCCCTGGCTTTTTGGGGAATTGGGGCCTTATTGGCGTTCGGATGACTGGCGGAGGCAAGGGCGATGTTCAAAGGGATCAATCCCGCACGGGTTGTAGATCGAGGTGAGGGGCATCTGTTGTTGGCGGGAATGGGACTCTTAGGAGGGGAAATCGAAAGTTGTAGGTGCCTTTTGTCGATAAGACTTATGTGGGGTGAAAGTCTTGGCCCGAAAAACCGAACATGGATTGGGTTTGCGCCCTATAAATAAGTGAGCAGTCCCTTGTAGGAAAAAGTGGGCCTGGGGCCGTGTTATGGTTTGACAAACTGAACGGAATGTGGTAAAATACAATTGGTGGCTTGCATTGGCTCGTATGCGGCAGTTATGCGGGCAGGTTCCAATTGTTTCCGAAAATAGTTATAGTTGTTGAGAAGGCTTCT
>DAOWID010000282.1 GCA_030641115.1 Planctomycetota bacterium
CTACAATTGTCGAGAATCCTCTACAAATCGACCCTTTTATGCAAAACAAACCCAATTTATCAGAGGCTAAAATGAGCGCAAACGTCTATTTTACAAGGAATTATGAGAATCAGCCCCTCCGGCCACTTCCGAAAAACAAACCCAATTCAAACCCAAACAAACCCAATTTGCTGGCGGGTAAAATTGATGCAAAGTGTGTATTTACAAAGGATTATGAAGAAAAATGCGGCTAAGGCCTATGAAAAAACAAAGCCAAAACAAACCCAATTTCAAAATAGGCAAAATGAACGCAACCTTCTTTACCACAAAGCCTTATGAAAATCGACCCCTCCGGAGCCTTCCGGAAAACAAACCCAATCAAACCCAATCTCAGAACCCCCCACCCCCCATAGCAGCCCGAAGCAATAAGTGTGCCGGCAACCCTGGCAGGATGGGCAGATATTCTACCCATTCTGCCATATTTCGTATCCAGCCTCGTGTCCTTAGCGCACGTCCGCTCAGACGTAGCCTGCACAACACTCGTGTGGGCTGTCGGCGTAGACCGGCTCGTGGAGCGATGTGCCACTGGCAACACGGTCCTCTTCCCTGCGGAACAAGGACTCACAGGTCTTGGCCATTTCCTGCAGCTTCTGTATTTCAGGCTCGGCGATGGGCCGATAGGAGTGCCCGGCTATGATGGTCCTATCCAGAAGGTCAAGAAACGAAGGCGGTATCCCAGCGGCAACGCACGGCTCGGACAGGGTAAACCGCAAGGCCATGCTGATCTCGTCCTGGTCCTCCACAGCGCGATACCACCACTTGCGTGTTCTTTCTGCGCCTTCGGGCCAGGCGCCCGCGCACAGCGTCTTCATGCCAAAAACGGCTGCACCCTGCTCTTTTGCGAGCGCGAGGACCGGCTTGCCGAAACCCATCAGGAAATACTCGGCGAACGTGATCGGGAACATGACCGTATCAAAGCGGAATCCGTTCAGGGCGGCCAGCGCTCCTTTGGTGGTGTGTGCCGAGAAGCCGAGGTGCCGGACCTTGCCTTCTTCTTTCGCCTTCAAAAAGGTCTCGATAGCACCGTTCGGCCCGAGAGCTTGCTCTACCTCTTGTGGCCTGCAAATATGGTGCATTTGATACAGGTCGAAATAATCGGTCTTCAGCCGTTTGAGCGACCGCTCCAGCTCCTTCCGCGCTCCTTCTTTATCGCGCATCTTAGTTTTGCAAGCCAGGAAGATCTTGTCTCGATCAATACCCTGCAGGCCGATGCCCATCTTAACCTCACAATCGCCATTTCCGTATGCGGGCGCCACATCGAAGTAGTTCACGCCGCGCTCGAAGGCATCATGGATTCCGGCGGTGCAGCGGTCCTGGTCATAGTGGACAAGGGCCAGGCCCGGAAAGCCTACAATCGAGACTTTCTGGCCTGTCCGGCCGACTGTGCGTCTGGGCATACCTGCAACTTTCTCGTCCTCGGTTCTCGAAGCGTGCTGGGGTGCACAGCCGGCAAGTCGGGTACCAAGAACAGAAGCCCCCGTAACCTTGCCTGCTATCTTCAGAAATGCACGTCTTTTCATAATTATTTCTCCATGTTCAATTATAAGATGACTGCGGCCCTGGCAGAGCGGCTGCTGTGGCACCTAAGCGTACAGGCTCAAAAAGCACAAATCACAATGCACGGTCTTGGCCGGCTTTCTCGAAGATACCGAAAGCATTATACCGCCTGCCCCAATGTGGCAAAACATTTTTCCGAAAGAATTCGCCTTTTTGGCAAACGTGGGGGCGAAAACGCAGGGGGACCCCCAGGATAAACCTGGGGGCTAAGCGGGAAGGCGGAAGAAATAATCGGTTATTTTAATTGTATCAGAGACAAGATGGCGATACAATATAACAAGTATTTGTCAGTAAAGTATGTTCTTTGAAGAATATGGAGGGCAGTATGTTTAATCATCTACAAAACAAAAAGCACAGAATCAGGTCGGGCGGTTTTACCTTGATGGAGCTACTTGTGGTCGTGTCCATAATGGCACTGCTGATGTCTATCATGCTGCCGGGATTAACGAACGCTCGCGAACAGGGTAAGCGCGTGGTCTGCATGGCGAACATGAGGAACTTGACCGACGGTTGGCTCATATATTCCATGGATTATGACGACCATCTGGTTTCAGCCGACACGGATTGGGACGTGCCGCCATCCAACCACTGGGTTGCCGATGGGCCGGTCATCCCAGGCAATGATGTCGGCGGGACAAAACAGGCAATCGCAAATGGCGTCTTCTGGCGCTACACCGAGAGGACATTGGAGCTGTACAAGTGCAAGAGCGACAGCAGCGACCTTCTGCGAAGCTATGCGATATCCAGGGCGATGAACGGCAAGACGTGTAATTGCGAGCACGACAATATAAAGCCGTTTAGAAACTGGAGCGAAATCTCGATGCCGGCCGATAGGATGGTCTTCATCGACGCCGATAGCCGAATGGGATGGATAGAAGGCTCGTTCTGCGCCGTAGAGCAGATAGATGCCATACCGCCGAAGTGGTTCGCCAGGCTAAGCAGGAATATAACGGCAAGGCACAGTGACGGCTGCAATGTGTCTTTCGCGGACTTTCACTGCGAGTACTGGAAGTATAGAGATCCTCGGACGGTTAAGTTGGCATATTGGGAAATGAGCCCGGATGAGGCATCAGAGGCAAACCCGGACCTTGACCGTATGCTTCGACTGCTGCGGGGACAGCGATATTAGAATCATTCGTGGCGTGAGCAATCCTGTCCCGGCGCAGACTTGAGGGGAATATTGTCATGTTTCTCAGGCTTCCTGACTGGCTCCGATTTGAAATGCGAGAGAAGTGGGAACGGCTCCAGGACAGATGCAAGGAACTGGCCCTACGCAGATGGATTAACGACAACCCCAAGATAGTCATCGCGATAACCACGGTTTCAGCATGCGTACTGCTGCTGGTCGTCATAATGCTGTTGTGGCCGGGAAAAACTGTGACGATTGAACTGGGCGAGAAGGAATGGTTCTACGATCTAAATACCGGCAAACTCTTTGCCGCCAAGAAAGGTCTGACTCCGCCCATTGAAGCGCCTTCGGGCCCACTGCCAAACGGGCGACCGGCTGGCGTTCGAGCCTACGTGCTGACCTACGCATACGAGCCGAACGAATCTGAACGGTTCATCGGCTTTTTGGAAACTACAGACCCTCGCGGAGGTGATGAGAGTCCGCCCAGCGGCGAAGGCTATGCCAGTGGTGCCAGACAGTGGGCCAAGGACAAACTTATCCGCACGGTCGAGGACGAGCGATGGGTTCCGGCTGATAGCCGTCTGGGACAGGCCATTTTTCAGAAGGCTTTCATCCCAAATGAAAACGGGGAGCGTCCCTACTATTGTCCGCCGAAATGAAGGTTCGCCGCCTGAAGGCAAAGCGGATTAGTTGATTAGTGATTAGTTAATTGGCCAAGAGACAAATGGTGGGCAGAGGCGACTCCAGATTCTAAGATCCAAAATCTGAGTTGACGTGGCACGCGAGCAGATAGTACGGTAGCGCAGCGGATTTGCCGGTCCAACTTCAGCCGCCGATTAAGCCGCCTATTTAGATAATTCACGCTTAATGTGCTCGAAAATAAGCTGTTTTGCATCCTCCAGAGGTCCGGGCAGGTGCGCGCCTGCCGCCATTTTGTGACCTCCGCCGCCGAACTTTTGAGCGATTTTGCAGACATCAACAGCGCCTTTGCCTCGCAAGGAACACTTGACTCGGCCATCCTTCAACTCCACAAACAAAGCAGCTATTTCGACGGAGCTTATCCGCCGGCATTCGTCGATGAGGTTCTCTGTGTCTTTGCGCGTGGCACCAGTTTGCTGGAAGTGCCGCTGGCATAGATGTTGTGCAGCATATCGGCCGTCAAAATGCAGTTCGAGCGTGTTGAGCATCGCGGTCATCAGCTTGAACCGCTGGTGTGAGAAATTGTGGTACAAATTGTGATAACATTCGGTCGGACTTGCTCCGGCATCGATCAGTTCGGCACAACTGCGATGGGTCCGGCTGTCGGTATTGGTGAACTGGAACCAGCCGGTGTCGGTAGCTATCCCCACAAAAAGTGACTGAGCGATTTTCTTGGTCATAGGCCAGTTGGCATATTTGAACAGGTCATGGATAATCAGGCTGGCTGCGGCAGCGGTGGGATCGAGCAACTCAACGTCACCGAGGCCATCGGAGGTCACGTGATGGTCGATTACCAAAACAGGCTTATTATTTTGTTTCAGATATTGGTCAAACTTCGACAACTGGGTGCGACTGTTGGTATCAACAATAATAATCAAGTCAAATTTGCCGAACTGCCCTTGTATCAGCTCTTCGAGCCGGATATGTTCGCCGAGGACGGGGATTTGTTCGGAAAAGAGAAATTCGTACCATTGTGGCAGCGAGGACGGCAATATTAGCTTTACCTTTTTGCCGAGGGCAGTCAGCGCATCGCGCATTGCCGCAAGGCAGCCGCAGGCATCACCATCCGGCCTGGTATGAGTCGTGATCAGAATGCTGCTTGATTTGTTAGTTAACTCAAGCGCTTTTGGAAAATCCATAACAATTCCTTTTTGACCACAGATTACACAGATTCCGTTCTGAGCGAAGTCGAATAATCTATTTTCAGCCACAGAGGCCACAGAGAACACAGAGATTTAATCAATGTAGTTTTGTATCTCTTATAAAATTTAAAACATCGTCATATCTTCTTTTAATAGTTTCTCTACGATTCTCTTCGATGTCTTTAAGCTCAAGCTCCTTTTTCTTTTGTTCTATATCTTCTTCTATATTGAACCACTTGGCAATTCTATATGCAAAAAGGTCTTTTGTGACTTTCACTATTTCGATTTTATCACCGCTTATGGATTGTTTCTTATATGGTACTCGATACTTGGCATAGTCTAATTGATTCTCTGCATCCAAATCTGTTCCCGTTAGCTTTTTATGAGCATCAGGAGTAATCACAACTCCGCAGGCCCAATCCTGCTTCTCTGCATATTTGTACGCATCAATCAGAGCAGGCCCTAAAAAAATGTTATTCTTTTTATCTGCGTAAAATGGTCCGAAAGACAAAGCGCCCTTAAACAAAATACCCTTTAGCAATGAGTCATAGAAAAACAGTCGCAGAATTCTATCAATGGCCAAATAGCAATCATACGTTCCATTTGAATCTTCTGCGGCATAGAAAATAAATGTATCTGAAAAACTAATCCATTCTATCTTTCCTCTTATTCTTTCATTTAGCTCGATTTCCTCGTTCACGCGATCTTTAGCCGTCTCGAGAATATCACGATACTCAATATCCACATAAATATATAGGCTGTCTCCACCGAGATTTCTGACATGTTCATTTATGTCATTCGTGAAGCCAACCATATCAAAATATGCAACCCAGCAGTCGCCGTTTATTATATTCGCGCTTTCCATTTCGTTTCTCCGTGGTCTCTGTGTCCTCTGTGGCTAAAATATGGATTCCTGCTTTCGCAGGAATGACAGACTAGTGGTTTTCTTCAACCAATATGGTCTTTGCCTTTTCGCAGTCTTTTGTGATTTGGGCGGAAAGGTCCATCCAAATGATGCAAGCTTGGAACGGATGAACATACTTATTGCCGCTATTTGTTATCAGGCCCACCCGCTCGTTCTGCGTTTTCCTTGCCCTCGGCAAGTTCCAGCAATCGGACGTCTTCAAGGTCAAGCACCTGAATACGTCCTGCAACCGGTTGAGCATGTTTACGTTCCTGTGGACTGGGATTGGCCATTAGGGCCAGATCCGTGAACGAGCAAAGCATCTCCATACGCTCGGACAACGCTAGAGACTGGAACCACCGAGCTTTGGCCTCGGCAGATTCCTCATAACGGTCGTGTGAAATGGCCTTATCCATATACTAATAGTACCACATTGCATTGTCATCTACAAGCATTGTCAGGCCTTTGCTGAGCGCTGCAATTCTGCTTGTATTCTCTCAGCTAAAAACATCTTCAAGAGGGATTGATAGGGCACATCCCTTTTGTTGGCAAGGAGTTTGAGTGTCTCGAGCATGTGTTCGGGCAAACGGATAGATATAGATTTGACAGAGGGCTTGAGGTTTGGAAATACAACTTTCTTCGCCTTGCTCATGTCGAAGTAGTCAAGAGGCGAGTGAGTCGCCCAGAACTGGCGTTCCTCATCTTCATTCTTGAATTTCGGAATGCGTTTACTGCTTTTCTTCATAAAACTTCCTTTCCCTACGGTTCATATCTCTTGCAGAGATAATTCGCAGGAGTTCACCGCGCCTGGTGAATACTACAACGAGCAGCCTTCCAGCATCGGTTCGTCCAAATGCTGCATATCTTCTTTCGGCAATAGAATGCTCGGGGTCAGCAAGAATAATCAAACGTTCGTCAAGAAATACCTGCTCACACTCCCAGTTCTCAACGTCATGCTTAATCAAGTTCTTGTTAATATTACCTTGGTCCCATTCGAATCCTGCACAACCGAGTAATCTTTCTATATCGTCCATGCTAATATAAGTATATAATGATTATATACACCTGTCAAGTCTATTGTTTTACATTCTTGGCCACAAAGGTCACAGAGGCTTAATTAATTGTGCCCGTTCACGAGGCATAAGTTGCGTTTCTGGGGTCATTGCGAGGAGTTTTGCGACGAAGCAATCTAAAATGTAACGATTGAGATTGCCACGGTCCGCCTGCGGCGGACCTCGCAATGACATAAAACGGCACATTTGCCCCGTGAACGGTTACAATTAATTCAACCAAATATTTCGTCAGATATTACACCATCAGCGACTTTTACGACCGGGCCTGTCATTGTAATTGAGAAATCATCCGATATTGTTATGTCAAGATTTCCGCCGGGCATGTGTACTGTTACGTTCGGGTCACACAAGCCTAAGCGGCGTGCGATGGCTGCCGCTGCGGAACTGCTGCTGCCTGAGGCCAAGGTATAGCCTGCCCCTCTTTCCCAAATCTCTAACTTGATATTAGATCGGTCCAGCACCTTCATAAACTGCACGTTAGTTCTGTTGGGGAAACGTGAATCCAATTCAATCATCGGCCCTAATGTGCGAGCCTCAGCCTCTGAAACATCGTCACGCAATATCACGCAGTGTGGATTGCCGATGGTTGCAGCAGAAAACTCTATTTGTCTTCCTTTAATTTCCATTTTCTCGTTAATGACTTCACGTTGAGGCCCAGCTACCGGTATTTCGGTGCTGTCAAAACTCACCCGCCCCATATCAACTGTTACTTGTTGGCCTTGCTTCTGGACTTTGGCTGTTACAACACCACCAGCGGTCAATACAGTGAATCTGTCTTGCTGTACCTTCCTGCAATCCCAAAGATACCGGGCAAAGATCCGAAGTCCGTTGCCACTTTTCTCTGCCTCACTGCCATCGGGATTGAAAATGCGCAATGCAAAATCCGCCTGGTCTGTGCTTTGCGGGCCATAGAGAATTCCATCCGAACCTACGCCGTAATTTCGGTGGCATATTGCACGAATTCTCTCTTCTGTCAGCTCGGCCACGAACTCATCCGGATTCAGAACGATATAGTCGTTCCCCAACGCATGGTATTTGTGAAATCTCATATCTTCTCTCTATGTTGTCTGCGACCCCAAATATGGATTCCCGCTTTCGCGGGAATGACAATTAGTAAAATCTGTGTTCATCTGTGGATAATATTTCTTTTGCCTTTTCACAGTCGATTGCGATCTGGGCGGAAAGCTGGGATTCTGTGCGGAACTTTTGCTGGTCGCGGATCCGTTCAACGAAATCCATAGCGAGCCATTTATCATATAGCCGGCCAATATTCTCCATTAAAAGGTGAGCTTCTATTAGCGGGGAATTTTCGCAACGAGGAGTCCCGGATCTGCCAATGCTAAAAGCAGCAGGGAGCCTCCGTTTCGTGATGCAAACATCTTCGAAGCTGTCGCCGATTTCCACGAAGCCTGCATATACACCTTCGGCGGGGATAAGCTGGCCGGAGGGCTGCATATTTGCTGTCGGAAAGCCAAGCTCTTTTCCTTTGCCCTTTCCTGGAACGACCTGGCCAATCAGCCGATACGGTCGGCCCAATACAGCGATGGCATCAGCCACGCCGCCGGCTTTGAGCAGATCCCGAATTACGGTGCTTGAGACCGTGACAGTCTGGCCGGTTGAGAGTTCTATCTGTTTGGCGTCAACGACAACAACTTCAAAGTCTTTGTCGGTTCCCAATTGCTGCAGCAGGTTTACCGAGCCGGTTCGGCCAGAACCAAAGTTAAAACTGTGACCTTCAACGACCACGCCAGGCTGGATATTTGCAACAAGGAATCGCTGGACAAAATCCGGCGCTGAAAGAGCAAGAAGCTGGCAAGTGCTTTTTACAACGAGAAGACAATCGACCTCAAATTCAGTGAGAAGGTGCTTCTTCAAGGCCAATGGCGTAAGGATGCAGGGGCTTTTTTCTGGGTGCAAAACGGCAAGTGGATGCGGCTCGAAAGTCATTACCACCAACTGCACTGCCCTTTTTGCTGCGGTTTGCCGGGCAGTGGCCAGTATCGCCTGATGGCCAATATGGACGCCATCGAAATTACCGATAGTCAGCACGCAGCCTTCTTTTAGCTTCGCTAATTCAGCAAGACCTGACGTTGTTTCTATAACCTTCATTTACTGTGTCAACTGCGATTCTGTGGGTCGAAACCTGCCGTAAAACGGCAGGCTAAATATAGATTGCGTCGTCCGCCCCACCCCGCCTACGGCGGACTTTCAGCACGGCGGATCTTCGACATAGGCGGACCCATGGCGGACTCGCAATGGCGCTCACCGTTTCGACCTTTACAAAGTATTAGTTTCGCGCTGCACATGCCCTTACCAGTGCACCGTAGATTGCGTTGCGGTGCTTGGCGTCGTCCATTTGTTCCGGATGCCACTGCACGAACAAGCCAAATCCGCCGTCGGTGCGTTCCAATGCCTCAATAACACCATCGTCGCTGTGGGCAATAACCTTCAGAGACTTGCCCACATCCTTGACGGCCTGGTGATGGTTTGAGTAAACGTACGCCTCGCTGGCGCCAAGGATTTTTGCCAATGAGCTGCTCCGCTCAATCCGCACACGATGGTACTTTCGGCGGTGGGCAACTTTCGTTCCCACTTGTGAGGGAATGTCCTGGATGAGCGTTCCGCCTGAGACCACATTGGCAAATTGCATCCCGAGACAGACTCCCAAGATGGGTTTGCCTTGTTCCAGCCACAATGCAATCAGCTTCCGATCAAAATTGTACCGCTGGCTGGGCATCACCTTGACGGTCTCGTGGGGCTGCTGGCCGTAGGCTGAGGGTGGAATATCGGCGCCTCCGACCAGTACCAAGCCATCCAACTCTTGTACATACCGCCGCAGAATCTCTTCACCCGTGATGGTCGGCAGAATCACCGGGGCGCCGCCGTTCTCGGCCACCGCTTCTACGTAGGCAAAATTGACCCAGGTCGAGGCCGACCCATTTTCCTTGTCTACCTTGTAAACACTGGTAATGCCAATAACCGGTCGAGACAGACTGGTGCCGCCTTGGCAGCCAAGACACGCCAGCAGAATCGTCAACCACAGCAATATGAGTACCTTCTTCATTGCTCAGCCTCTTATAAGTGTAATGTTCCTTTGCGAGAGTAAGCTACCTTGAATAAGTTCTTAGACACTGATTTGATTGAGGCTTCGCCTCAGACGGTTTTATTCCTGGATTCCCGCTTTCGCGGGAATGACAGGGTCGTGCGATTGTCTAAAAACTCAGTAGCTTACTCCAATTGTCTACACGCTTTCAATAAAGGGCCTAATTTACCCGTAAGAAGCAGAATCTGCAATGGCTTTTCGGGACGAACAGGGGAGGCTTGGCTTGCATTCGCCCATTGGTGCGAGACGAGCCAGCCGAGACAGGGAGAAAGAATTACTCTGCTAAAAACCTTATGGGTGTCATTTTGAGTTCGCCCCCGCCGCTTCGTTTTTGCGAAGCAAAACGACGGGGGCGGACGAAGAATCTCCAATTTTTGGCCAAAATGAGGTTCTTCACTTCGCTGCGCTTCGTTCAGAATGACGTAACCGTTCACGGCGCAAATGTGCCGTTTTGTGTCATTGCGAGGTCCGCCTTTGGCGGGCCGTGGCAATCTCAATCGTCACATTTTAGATTGCTTCGTCGTAAAACTCCTCGCAATGACCGCAAAAACGCAACTTATACCATGTGAACGGTTACAGAATGACAACTATTGTACGTTTTCAACAGAAAAAATCGGCAGGATTTGCAACTTAGTTGCAATTTCAGCGTATCGAATTTAGAATGTTCTGCTGAACTGAAATAGGATTTGGGCAGTTGCAGGTTTCTTTGAACGTCAAGTAGAGATGGGCAAAAGACTTACAACCATTTTGATAGAACTCAAGACACACGCGCCTTTTACCCTATTCGGGGCGTTTACGGGCATCCTATTGATGCTTGTCTTTAGAAATGCCGAGCACGGGACCAGCGAGCGGCTGTTCTCGATATTCCATCCCGCGCACGTCGTACTGAGCGCCATGGTGACGGCCTCACTGTTCAAACTGCACGAGAGAGGTAAGAAGTTTCTGGCAGTGCTGCTTGTGGGCTATGTCGGTTCGATAGGCATCGCAACGCTGAGCGACTGTATTATTCCATTTTTGGGCGAGAGCATATTGGGTGTGGCAGTTCCATCGCATACGGCCGTGCATCACCATCCCGGCGCTTCCGGCGGCATCGATGAGCACGAGGAACCAGAGGCGGATGACCACGCCGAACACGGACAGCACAAGCACAGAATCCATCTTGGCTTCATTGAGGATTGGTACCTCGTCAACCCGGCAGCAATAATAGGTGTGCTGATAGCATATTTCTGGCCAAGAACGAAATTTCCTCATGCCGGGCACGTTCTGCTGAGCACGTGGGCGTCATCGTTTCATGTCTTGATGAATACCTATAGGGATATCACAATGATAATGCTTATTGGGATATTCCTTGTCCTTTTTGTAGCTGTTTGGCTTCCTTGCTGCATCAGTGATATCGTTTTTCCACTGTTGTTTGTTAAGTCATCGGAGGATCTGCCGTACGTTCACCACTGATCCTGTAACACGAATAACAGTTGGGAATTGCCGAAAAAGTTGGACATAATGCTGAGGACAAGGGTCTGGATTCCTCCTCCTTCGGCCCCGCTCAGGACAGGTTTCGCAGGAATGACAGGCTGAGACAATCGGTAATTGGCAAATAGAATCGGTATTAGATATAACGATGAAGTCAAATCTTGATCTACAAGCGAGCAAGATGTTAAAGGAAGCGAAGCTCTACTGCACGCAAGGCAGGCTCGCCATACTGAAGGTGCTGATGGAAGCGGGCAGGCCACTTAGGCAAGAGCAGATCGCAGAGCGGCTTGAAAAACAACGTCTTGATAAGGTTACAATCTACCGGACCCTGCAAAGCCTGTTGAAGGTAGGGCTTGTGCATAAGGCCTACCTACAAGAAAGAACGTGGTATTTTGAGCTGGCCGACAAATGCAGCAAGAATCAATGCCATCCTCACTTTACCTGCACGAACTGTGGCGAGACGCACTGCCTGACTGACATGTCACTTCCTATGGCAAAGAGTCCGCACAAAGGATTTGTTATTCATCGCCAGCAGGTTCGACTTGAGGGTTTGTGTCCGGCGTGCGCCTAAAAAGCGATACTGTTATTGAAGGTTGCATTAGAAATGAAACACGCTGGGGACACTTGTCAAGCGAGTGTCATTCCCGCGAAAGCGGGAATCCAGGTTTTTACTGGCGTTTCCTGGACCCCTGCTTGCGCAGGGGTGACATCGCCTGGAACCCATCATCGTTTCATTAGTTGTTCAAACATCAATAGTAGTTGTTGATAGGTACAAAGAGATCTACGATGAAGGTTGGAACCGAAACTTGCTTAACAGCGTGGCTATAACGAGCAGGGCACCCAAAAACAGGGCGATGGCGGGGCCAACGGAAAAATCGAGGTAGTATGTGCGAATTGCACCGGCTGCCATACGCGCCTGCGGCCACGGCGGATCCTTTCTCGGCCTATTTGCGCGACAGCAGACAAAGCCTCGTCGCAAAAAAGTACACGACGGCTACCAGGAAGATACAGCAGGTGCTAACAGCAATTGTCTGGCTTGTGGGCAAATCGTAAGCGTATGACAAATACATGCCGGCCAACGTTGAAAACACCCCACTGGCCGCGGACAATACAAACACCAGATGGAGTTTTTTGCTGAACAATAGCGCAGCGGCGGGTGACACGATAAGATAACAAAAGACCAACATCGAGCCGGCGACCCTGGAGGCGGCCGAAACAGCTAAACCCAGAGAAAAGAAGAAGGAAAGCTCCCATAGTATCACACGCATGCCAAGCACTTTGGCCATTTCGCGATCAAGGAAGGTATAAAGTATAGGCCTAAGAAACAAGAAGAA
>DAOWID010000137.1 GCA_030641115.1 Planctomycetota bacterium
ATCAAAAAAAGCCTTCGCTCAACAACTAAAACTGCTCTAACGAGCCATAAACGCCGTTTTAACCCTGTGAACGGTTACCTAAAATGTAACGATTTAGATTGCCACGGCCCGCCAAAGGCGGACCTCGCAATGACATAAAACGGCACATTTGCCCCGTGAACGGGTACCATTTTTTTTGTGTGGCTGCTTAGCGCCAAAGCGGATTTTTCCCTGAAGAACAGCGATTTGAAGCTGTTAGCCCGCATTTCTCACCACCACAAACGCAGAGATTGCATAATTGAGCGGAGGCGTGCTTTGTCCTTGTCCGCCGCAGCGGATTGTGGAGCACGCAGACTGTTTTTTTCATCAGCCCCGAGCCGAAGCCAGTCCGTCCTGAGCTTGCCGAAGGGATGAGCAGGCAAAGCCGATCCGCCGCGGCGGAAATCTGGCCCATTCGATTGCGCTCAGGACAAGCTTTGGAGGCTGCGTGATGAAAAGAAGATACTGTGAAAAATGCGGGTTTTGGTATGCACGGCATAGCCTACATGACTGCCGTTTGCTCATGAGCCTCCATCTGATTCGCGCGGGCGCAATCTCCCTGCCCAATGTCTTTCGAGGAAGGGAGATTGCTTGTTTAGAAAATTCTCAGATAAACTGGGTTGATCAAAGCTGTCGCCAAATAAAAGAACACTAATGATGAGAAAACGAGAAAATTCGAGCTTTTTTTTTGTCTGGCTTGGCGTGAGCCGCGCGTGATTTTATTGGACGATTGAATGAGTGACAATCGCAGTATGTTTAGTTGGGCAATATGTTGTGGTCCGAGTGAAGTGACGTCTGCTATATGGTGTTTTGGGTTATGGGGCGTTGGTAGGACCGGAGCGGGGTCGGCTAAAGAAAAGGCGTTGGGCCTGTCGATATTGGACAGGTCGATAAGGATATTACCGCTCATTAAGGATGCGTACGTATGGATAAAAGGGAGTTGATAGACTGCATCTGTGAAATCAACAGGAGCGCCAAGCCGGGATTTCTCGCCAAGTTTTCTGAAGAGGATCTGAACGCTTATCTTGAGCACCTTATGGAGTTGGATTTGGAAGAGTTGGCTGTCTGCACCTGAGGGGTCTGTAGTAGTATCGGGGTGGACTATCTCTATTCGTCGAAATCGTCGCCGAGTATGCCCTTGCTGACGCCACTGAGTCCGCGTCTTGGCCGTGTGCTTATCGGTTGATTTGGGCGTGGGGGTTCGCGTCGGTTGGAAGACCCATCGGCGGCGTTACTGCCGGCTGACTCAATGAAAGGGACTATTTCCGGCGCCTGTTCGGTAGGAACGGGTGGCGGCACCTCAGCGACATTGTTTAGCTTGAACTCAACCAACACGGGCACGGAACCGTCCGGCACATAAAAAGCGAAGTCTATGAGCTTGACTCTGTCGGTGAAATCGGAGGATGCAATTCCTATAGGGTCATTCAATTTCTTTTTTTGTAGCTGGTTTGCCGCCTTCATGTATCCGACGGGGTAGATGTTATGTCCCTTTCCGACAAGCGGCTTGTCGGCGTACGCTTTTGGCTTACAGATTAGTCTAAGCTGGGAGAGTGTAAATCTGGCGGCGTCTTTGGCCGCCCTTTTCTTTATTCCTACACGTACGACCAGGAGGTTGTGACCGCTTTTCGGTGGAAATGGTTGACCGTCCGAGTCTGTTATGTGCCCCGAGAGGTACCAGGCGGCATTTTTCTTTGGCACTTCTATGGCTGGAGAGGCGGTCATAATGGACAGGTTGTCCCCTGTGCTGAGTCGATTCAAGAAAAGCTGGTCCAGTAAGGCCGGGTGTAGAGTCGCAAAGCTTCTCTTGTTACGGATTGCACTGAAACTGCCGCTGCTTACCATGCTGAACCATCCTGTTGCGAGGCCGTCAGCATTTAAGAAGACCTTGTTGGGCTTTTCGGCATCCGTGTATCTTGGGTCGAAGCGCTCGTAAGGGTATTTGTTTGACAAAGGTGCCATTGCAAGGGCTGTGAGCAGCAGGCCGGATAGGATAAGGCCTAAGAAAATCCCGCAGACAACGCGTCCGATACGCTCAGGCCAGAGTCCTAAATCGGTCGGCCGGCGAGTTAGGTGGCTGGCGGCTGTCTGCAAAATGGCAAATGCCAGGACAAAAAGCAGCGTAAAACAAAGTGGCTGCGCCCACGGTCCGACGGACGCAGCATAGCGGAGAAGGAGCTTTGCCGAAATCTCGAAGAATCCGAATGCAGCTATGCTTGCACAAACAGCAATGATTATCGTTGCAAATGCCTTCACTACCGTACCTTTTAGGTATTGATAGGCAGCACAACCCGATATTATTAATACCACAGATAAGTTACCGATCCACATTGCAACATTCTCCGACTTGTCCTGTAATAGATTAGTCAGTGACGCCCGGATGCCTGGGACTTCATGTTTTCCGTTGAGGTTTTTTCATATTTGACCTTTTCGATGCCGAGAGCACTCTGACCATTTCGTTCACTGCTGTTGTTCCACTGATGACTTTCCTCAGCGCCTGTTCTTGCAGATAAAGCATTTTAGCACGTCTAAATTGCTTGCCGATTTCTGACAGCGACTTTACGTGTTTTACGGCCTTTCTTAACTCATCATTCATCGTGACAAGCTCGAATACGCCTGTTCTGCCGACGAAACCTATTCCCTGGCAACGTTCACACGTTGTGGGTTTTCCGCGCTTGTCATACACGACTTTGCCGGGGCGGTAAAGTACTTTTGCTTTTTCGGCGGGAACACTGAACTTTCTAAGCAGCTCCTGGCTGGGCGTGTATGCTTGTTTGCATTCTCTGCACAGTATTCTGAGTAGCCGTTGGCAGCTTATCCCCACGAGAGTCTCGGCGGCGAGCTTTCTATCGCCGACTAATTTGATCCATTTGCCCAGCGCCTGCGTTACGCTGTCCGCACTAAGTGCGACATAGACGATTTTGGCATCTTTAGCCGCTGCGCAAGCAGCTTGGGCTGTCTCGGCATCTTGGCAGTCGGCAACACCTACGATATCGGGCCCCATTCTTACTATAGCCTGCAACTTCTTGCCGTATGTGGTCGCAATGTCACTGACGGCAAAAACGTTTTGAGTTATATTTGGCAGCTTGCCCGAAGGCTGTCTTTCAAGCGTGTTTATATTGTTAAGAAAGGCATCGTGATTTTGCAGCAGGGCATAGAATGTGGTTGTCAGGCCGCTTTTTTTAGGCCCGGCAACGATAAACAAGCCTTGTTTTCGCTGACGAAAGCCATTTAGCTGTTCGTATTGTTCCGGCATCAAGCCGATTTCATTTAGTCTTATTATGTCCTGTTTTGTTATTTGCTTGAGTCTAGCCTGCTCTCCGGCGGTTGAGCCGGCAACGATTACTTCCCAGTCGGTATACTCTTTGTTCTGGGCGCTTTTGAACTTTCCTTTTTGAGGTTTTCGCTTTTCATTGACATCTAAATCGGCGAGCTGCTTGAGGAATCGAATGAAATACTCCATCTGCTCTCTGGCTATAGTCGGCTGTTTCAATGGCGCGCCGTCAACCTGATAGGTCACATTGTAGCTTTGTGATGTCGGCGTAAAGACAACGGTGCTTGCCCTTCGGTAGATGGCGTCGCTCAAGATTTCATAAGCGCTTCTATAGCCGAAAAAGTCCGGCGTTTTTGGCTCAGGGGTGGGGACTTCATTGTTGTTGGCCGTGATAAAGACAAAACCTTTGAGGTCCTCAAGTCCCTTTTCTTTGCTGGCGAGCAGACTCTTGATGTGTTCGGCAGTAAGAACACGGTCAAAATCCATAACTCTGGCATTGCGGTGCTTAACATAAGCCAGAGATGTCGCTGCTACGGCTATTAGGTACAGCAGCATCCCGATGACAAAAATGGGCAGGAGCAGCCAGATTATTGCCGCTGCCGCTCCTGTGCCAAAGACAATGCCCGTCCAGGAGAGCTCATTAGTTCCTACCGTCTTAGCGTCCTGGTACACCCAGCCAATTAGCGGCAGCCACAGGAAAAACAGCGCCAGAAAGACAATGAATTTGACTATGGATATATAGCCGCTGTACTCAACGGCCATTAGTACTAAATCTGGCATATAAGGCTCCGGTACAAAAGCGTTGCAATGTTGCGACTCAGTGCAAAACTCTTACTAACTATAAGATACCTTCGGCGGTAGTTCTTATGCCCTTTAGCGCCATTCTTAGCTCCTCTGTGTTTGGTGCATATTTGTATGCGTCCTTTGGGTCTACGGACCCATTTTTCACCAATTCGCAGAGGTCATCAGTAAGGTTCTGCATACCTTCCTCTTGAGAGCTTCGTATGACGCTGGGCAAATCACCTTCGCGCCCCTCAGAAATCAGTTTCTTGACGGCTGGGTTTGCGATAAGAATCTCGACCGCAGGTATTCTGTCAATCCCTTCCTTGAGGCACGGCAGCAATACCTGGCTGATGATTGCTCTGATTGCTATACTCAACGTTTGTCTCGTAAGGTCCCGCTCAGTTTGAGGGAATAAGTCTAAGAGTCTGTGAACGGCTTGGGCGGCATTTGCTGAGTGCATTGTTCCGAAAACCAGGTGCCCGGTTTCGGCGGCTCTCATTCCAGCGGTTACGGTTCTGGCATCGCGCATTTCGCCGATGAACACCACGTCAGGGTCCTCACGCATAAGATACCTGAGGGCATCTTCATAGTCCGGTACGTCAATGCCTATTTCCCTTTGTGACACTATCGCCTTGCGGTCTTTGAACAGATATTCGATGGGGTCTTCGATTGTGATTATATGGCAGGACCGAGTCTGGTTTATATGGTCTATCATTGACGCTATCGTTGTCGTTTTGCCGCAGCCGGTAGGGCCTACCACAAGGACCAGGCCCTGATTGGTTTCAGATATCTTTGGGAGCGTTGACGGAAGGTTCAGACTGTCAAACGACGGGACGTACGTGCTGACTCGTCTTGCTGCCAGGCTGATAAAACCCCGCTGGCGAAATATGTTTATTCGGAAGCGATCTTCATCGCCGATCTCGTGAGCGAAGTCAAGCGTGCCGTGTTCCAAGAAGAACTCCTTTTGGGCCGGACTTAGTATCTCGAAGACCAGCTCTTCCACTCTTTCTTCGGTCATTACTTCCCCGGTGGTGTTCTTCAACACGCCATAGTGGCGTAGTTTTGGCGGCTGTCCGACCTTTAGGTGCAGGTCGTTTGCCTGGGTCTTGACGGCAACCCTGAAATACTTGTGCAATTGCGGCTCATGGTCAAGCGTTTTATGCGTGTCAAGAGGTTGTTCTGAGGTCATGATCCTTATTAACTCCAAAGTATAGAGACCAGTTACGTTCCCACAGATTGGTTCTACGATTCGTTTCGGCTTCAGCCGAGCTTTCTACCCTGAAAGTTACAAAGAAAATCCCTTATATAGTATCTGTTGTGGAAAACCAAAACTGGCAATGTCACCCCTGCGAAAGCAGGGGTCTACGGCGAAAAAGCTGGATTCCTGCGTTCGCAGGAATGACAAATGCTGTTTCCGCAACAGGAACTACATAGCTGTATTATAGGGTTTTGCTTAGAGGTTGTCAAGCTCGATGCCCGGACAATAATTTCGATACGCCTGTAAGAAGCATACGCCTTGGGCGGATTCGAGCTTGGAATTCACGCGATATACGGTGGACGATCCAATATTTGAATCTGCTTCTGATTGATTTTTTGGCTCGGAAACCATATAATCGTGTTACGATAGGTAGGTATGAACGCGCATGGGCAAATAATTAGTGAGGGCCACCAAATTTGAGGCTGAAAATTCTGTAAATTACGGTGTAATCTGATAGTGAACAGGCAGTATAGTTTAACCAGGAGGTGAATGTCTTATGAGAGAAGTTGTGATGTATCGTGGAGAGGATGGCTATTGGGTTGTGGAATGCCCGAGCCTTCCCGGCTGTGTAAGCCAAGGAAAGACAAAAAAAGAGGCTATCCAGAACATTAAAGAGGCGATCTCTTGCTACATCCATGCGTTGAAAGAGGATGTGTAATAATGAGACTGATAAATCCTGAAGCGTTTGTTCAAAAAAGCGTTATGTCATTTTTGGCAGTATTTCTGCTAATGACTGGCTCGGCATTAAGCCAATATGAGATTAGCTGGTATACGATTGACGGCGGAATAATCGGCGAGGAGCACTGAATTTGAGGTTGGAGATTCGGTAAATTGCGGTATAATTAGCGGAGAGTTGTGATATAGTTGAACTTAGAGGTAAAAGATTATGGTTTATAGAGTCATTATTGAAAAAGGCGAAGATTTTGGCTATGTGGTGCATTGTCCCGCAATTCCCGGCTGCCATTCGCAGGGAAATACTCTCGAAGAAGCAATCGAAAATATCAAAGATGCCATAAAGGGATGTCTGTCAGTATTGGATGAGGAGGTTTCCGTATCTGCCAGAGAAATTGGAGCTATGGAAATAGAGGTGTAGTTGATGAAGCTGCCGGTAATTTCAGGCAAGCCGACAATTCCTGCCTTTGAGAAGGCAGGCTGGTACGTCGATCGCTGAGCAAAAAGCAGGCACATAATCATGAAGAAGTATTGATAATTCGGGGAGATTGCGGCGGCGTTTCTATCCCCTCGGTTGTTGAATATCCATGAAACAGTCCGTAATTTAAGATGAATTGGCGTTTTTCTTGGAGGACACAAAAGTGAAAACAAAATACACAACAACAAAGCTGGTAGTGGTCTCACTTGTGTCGATTGTGCTGGTGCTGATTTCACTCAAGGCCGGTGGCGGCGGACTCGAGCCGACTGCGCCGCCCGGACCGACGATGCACACGCTCGATGACATCTATAACTTGCTCGATTCGGAGAGGGAGCCGCCACCGCAGCCTGCGGCGTATAACTGCTTCCTGAAAATTGACGGAATTCCGGGTGAATCAACCGATGACAAACACAAGGGCTGGATTGAAGTACTATCTTACAGCCATAGTATAAGCGCGGCTGTATCGCGGGTGATCGGAATTGCGCGTACAGCCGAGCGATCGGAGCACCAGGACTTTTCGATTGTGAAATTAATGGATAAGGCAAGTCCGAAGCTGGCTTTGTCCATCTGCAGGGGCGACATAATCCCCGAAGTGACTTTGGTGCTTTGCAGAGCAGGAGGTGACAAGCTGAGCTATATGGAGTATGTTCTGCGTGACGTGATTGTCACCTCACTCCAGCCCGCTGGCAACCCGCAGACCGGTGAGGCTCTGCCTACGGAGGACGTCACCTTGAACTTTGGGGAAATTGAGGTCAAATATACCCAGACGGATCCCAACACCGGAGAACCCGGGGGAAGCGTCGAATTCGGCTGGGACCTGGAGGCGAACAAAGCCATTTAGAGGTTGAGTCTCGAATGAGATTCGAGCGTCCTGACAGTTGCCCGGGCAAATTGTCCGGGCGCGTTGGGGATTGTATGGAGGTAAGTTAAAATGAGAGCAGGAAATGCGCTGCTCATTGTGGGGTTGTTACTGTTGTTATCAGCCCCGCTTGCCTTAGCCGAGAATATAGACCCTTATAACGATGGCTCGCAATACGCCTACGGCCAGAACGTGGGCTGGCTAAACGCCGAGCCGCTGGGTGGTGGCGGCCCCGGGGTGGAGGTGGAGGACTATAAGCTCACAGGTTACATCTGGGGGCAGAATATAGGCTGGATAAGTATGTCCTGCGAGAACACCTCCAGTTGTGCCACGGTGGATTATGGTGTGGCCAACGACGGCACAGGGCTTTTATCAGGTTATGCCTGGGCTCAAAATGTCGGCTGGATAAACTTTAATCCAACAGTCGCCGGGGACCCAAATTCCTACGGAATAACCATTGACAGCGAGGGCAACTTCGACGGCTGGGCTTGGGGCCAGAACATTGGCTGGATTCATTGTGCTTCGGCGAGCCCTGTGGCCTACAAGGTGCAGACGTCGTGGGCCACAAGTTGTCAAGTTGCCTTCGACGATCTGAGCAGATTTGCGCGGGACTGGCTTAAGAGTGGGGTGCTTGGTGATTTAGACGGAAGCGGTAAGGCTGATTTTGTTGACTACGTCTGGCTTGCCCACTTTTGGCTCTGCAATTGTCCGGTGCCTTGGCCATTGAAGTGATGGTGACGCCGATGGGGAAATCCAGGGCTTCCAGAAGTACCGCGTGATGAGCAATGACTTGGTCATACTGATTGGCAATTGGAAAAAGAAGGACACGGACCTTGCCGGTGATTGTCCACGACCTGAATAAGTCAAATGGCGCGCAGAGCACATCCTACATGCTAAGCAAAACCTGCGGTGAAACCGCAGGCTAAATATGGGAAGAAGGGACTACGAATTATTTGGTGTTCGCGGTGGCCTTTGCCCTTATGCTGCTAACAGCAGCGTCAGCGTCATATAGATTGCGACACTTATTGAGTCATTTGCGGTTGTAACGAGTGGGCCGGAACTTATGGCGGGGTCTATGCCGATTCGGCGGAATAAAAACGGCAAAAACAAGCCGAGAGTCGTGGCGACCATTATAGCCGAAAACATGGCTGTGCTGAATGCAAATACGAGTCGGCTGGGTATTATGTTTTCAGCCGGGCTTTTGGAGTTGAGCAAAATCCCGCACGCCAGTCCACCTAACACGCCGCAGCTAAGTGCAACCAAAAGTGCGATTCGCACTTCCCTTGTAAAGACCTGGCTCAACTTCAACGCCGCAAGGTGGCCTGTCGCCAACCCACTCACCACGATAGCTGAGGTCTGCAGGCCGGCGTTGCCACTTATGGCTGCGATCATCGGAACAAAAGCTGCCGCTGCTACATAGACAAGGGGTTCCTTGCCCTTGAAAAACATCATAACTAACGCTGTCATTCCCGTACCTATCAAGCAGGGCAGTAGCCAGGTCATTCTAATGCGGGCTGCGTGCAAGACTGATACATTATCCAGTTCGTCAGGGTCCGTACCTGCCATCACGTACAGATCCTCCGCGGCCTCCTCCTCGGCAACCTCGATGATACGATCAGCGGTGATTCGGCCAACGAGTCTATGGTTTCTGTCCAGGACCGGCATGACAATCAGGTCATTCTTACTGAATATGTTACGGACTTCTTCCTGGTCTGTATCGGTCGTCACATAGATAGTGTCGGGGTCTATCAAGTTGCCTATCTTCGTGTTTTCGGGACGGGTCAGCAGAAATCGGATACGGACATCTCCGACGAATCTGCGGGTCTTGTCCACAACATAGACAGAGAAGAAATCTTCGTCAATCTCAGCGGCTCGGATTTTGCTGACAGCCTCAGCGACGGTGGCGTCCTCGGGGACACTTATGACAACCGGGTCCATAATGCCGCCAGCCGAGTCTTCTGAGTAGCGCATCAGATTCTTGATCTCAGTTGAGTCGGCAGGCGCTAAGCTGTTGAGCACTTTTTCGCTTATATCGTCCGGCAGTTCCGCCAGCAGATCGGCGGCGTCGTCGTAGTCCAACTCGGAAACAAGACTTTTTATCTCATCGTCTCTCAATAGGTCGAATAGTTGGGCTCGAGTGGCTTCATCGACCTTTTCCAGGACCTCAGCCGAGGTTGGCTTGCCCAAGACATCGAAAAGAGTGCGTCTTTGCTCGTTATCCAGAAGCTCCACGACCTCTGCTATGTCGCTGCTCCGCTGATCACTGAGCAATTGGCCTAAGCGAGATACATCTTGCGCTTCAAGCAGATGCTCAATCTGCTCCAGCAGCTCTTTCTTTTCGTCTTTTTCCTCAGCCATCAAATCACACGTGTCCGTCTATAGCGGATTAGTTAGTACTTGTTGGGGAAAACAAGAACCACCAATGTCACCCCTGCAACAGCAGGGGTCCAGGCTAAGAAACTGGATTCCCGCTTTTGCGGGAATGACAAATTCTGTTTCCGCAACAGATAATACTGAGATGGTAATTTGTTAAATGATTCAATGATTACCAATTACCGCTTGCCATATTGTCACGTTCGAATTACACTTCACCGGATACGAGTTCACCCACCTGCATGTAGGATAACCGAATGATGTTTGGGAGGCAATGCTTTTCTGCGGTGCTATAGAGTACGGCAATCAAGGCTGAAACGGCGGAGACTTTTGAGGACTGTAAAACAGAATGGCAAGAACATGCTGACGGGTGCCGGTTGGTGAACGGTCCAGAGCCGATGGAAAATCGAAGGTTCCGCTCCGGCGAAAACGGAAGAATCCGGGCAAGAACGCCATATACGGCATCCAAATCTGAGATAAGCAGGAGAATCTTCTTGGCTTTGCGACGCTTTTAGTGTAAAATAGGTGTGTGAAACCTGGGCTTAGGTTTCCTGGAGAACAGAGTATGTTATTTGAGTGAGGGACATACGATGAGAAGTCTGGTTTATGGGACTTTCGTGATATTGGCGGCGGTGGGTTGTGTGTGTTTAGCTGCACCTGAGCCGGCTATCGTGCAGGGTCCGGGTCTCTGGACGGTGGATACCACGTTTACACATCCACAGCAAATTGTGCTGCGACCGAGCAGCGGTGACAGGCTGAGACGATTCTGGTACACGATAGTGACGCTCACTAACAAGACAAATCGCGAGGTCGAATTCTATCCGAAATGCGAGTTGATGACTGATACCTTTCAGATCGTGCAGGCTGGTAAGAATGTTCCGCCAGCGGTTTTTGGGCAAATAAAACGGCGTTATCAGAGCAGATATCCGTTTCTTGAAGGTTTGGAAGAGGCTGGCAATAGGATACTTCAGGGCGAAGATAACACGAAGGATATTGCTATTGTCTGGCCTGACTTTGACGCGCAAGCCAAAGGTATGAAAGTATTTATAACCGGGCTCAGCAACGAGACGGTGGCCATCGACCATCCGGTGGCAAGAGACGAAATGGGTCAGCCGGTCCAAGTTTATCTGAGGAAGACCCTTGAACTAAGTTACAACCTGAGAGGTGATCCGGCTCTAAGGTCTTATGCCGGCGTAGCTTACAAAGGCAAACGCTGGATTATGCGATAGATTCGCGCATCTTGCATTTTGTATCCAGCCCGTTGTGGGGGCGGGAAATTTTCGGAGCCTGTCTGTAGTTCAAGAGGTCACGTCAAGGGGTCTCCACTCCTGTTCCGACACTTAGTTTGTGATATCCACCCCGCCCCGCGTACGGCGGACTCGCAATGACTTTTCGTATTGCGTCGCCCATTCGGCACTTCGGCAGCGATCAATGCAGGTAAGCTCCCTTCGACGGGCTCCCTTCGGCAGGCTCAGGGCAAAGCAGGACAGGCGTGGCGGCGACGGCTAAACGAATGAGACAAAGAGCGTCCGGAGAAACCGGGGGCTTTTTCTTTTGACTGGTGGATGGGTTTTGGGTATTGTAGAAAGATGAGTTCTGCAAAATTGCAGGTTAGGCGTACTTTGACAAGAAAAAATCGTTTTTTGTTTTTTTCTTGTTAAACAGTAAGTTGTTCTTTAACAAATAGTTAAGCGATCATTTAAGAAAATCAAAAAACGGATTTTCTCAAATAATATATGCCTAACCTGCAATTTTGCAGAAGCCTTTATTGCAGAAAGACGAACGGAGGATGCGCAAGGCTTGGAGCATTGAGTATTCGAAGGCTGCGGCAGAATGGATGCAGGTATCTACGAGCTTGTACAAAAGATTTTGTGGGCGGTAAGCTTTGTGGCAATAGGCGGAGGGCTGGCGGTGATGTTCTTCTTAGTCTTTGCCCAGAGCATTCTCGGTTTGAGAACCATACATACGCAGCTCGAAAAGCTCCTTCATCAAGCTGAACAAATGGCCGAGCAGCTACGAGAAATAGCCCAGCGTCTGGGAAAAGACAAAGAGAAGCCGCCGAAGACGCCGTGAGTCTGCGATCATAACACGATACTTGCGTTCGCTCTGTAAGACCAACTGGTCAGACTCAAGTGTTGTAAAATAGGCCTATGGCTCGGGCTAATACTTATCGTGCAGCTTTGGTCCAATCCTCCTGTCTTACTCCGTGATATGTTGTCAGGCCATATCTGAATTCCCTGCTGGAGCGTGGCTGAAGTTTCAATGTGAACTTGATTGTATCGACATCCACTTTCTCAAACTCACCTTCATCTAAATCCTCGCTTCTCTGGAGATCCCAGTACGTCGTGTTGAAGTTACGCTGAATCTCGATTTTGATGGGGATCTGCCGTGTATTCTTGACCTTGATTTTGAAGACACGGACCTCATCCCAACCGGATATGTTACCGCGACGGTCAAATCTGTAGTCTCGCGTGAGGAAACCCATCAGTGTCGGCTCAACGACGACATCGGCAACCGGCCCAAGGTTAAGCTCTACATCTTCATCTACAGGGATATACTTGAACGATGATTGGCCCGTATAAGATAGGTGTCCCGTATCGTCCGCGGTTCTATAAACCTTCAACATCCCGCCAGGTATCGGCGTATCGCCGAGATTGTGCTCTTCGTCGTTCTTGAAGCTAACGAACCGAACTACACTTCGCCCATACCTTTGCTCTTCGTACTTGTAAAGATTTACTACCGGCACCTCATCGACATCGAAGCTTAGCAGCCGTTTCGACCAGCCCGTGGGGATTGTCTGCGTCCCCTCAATCGTGTAAAGGAAATACTCGCTAAGGCCCTCTTTCTTAACTTCCTTCGGTTTGCCGGCCAACGCGCCGAGCCGTGTGGACGCGAGATCCACCATCCCCCTTTTCATCTCCAGCATTTCACTACTCGGTCTCGCTGTCGCTGGTGGTACGGGCACTTCGCCCGGTCTTTCATACGGATACTGTCTTCGGGCCAGCTCAGCTATCTGGTCGAGTATGTGGACTTTGCCGACAATTAGCCGTGTCTGTGCGTTCTCGTAGTCTTCGCCGCTATTGTTAGTGACGCGCACGTAGCCTTGTAGACGCATCGTCTTCTCATCTTGTGAGAGTGTCCCCATATAAAATGCCCGCCAGGACAGTCCGCTCGTAAAATACGTTATCTCGAACGGTACTCGGCCGCTGACTTCGGAACGAATTAGCCAGCGGCCGATTTCCCGCAGCCTCGCTGGGAACACCAACTGCTGAATGTCAATATTGTCTTTATGTTGAGCCATTTGCGTTGTTCGGAAGTGGTTGTGTTTCAAGGTAGTTGGAAAAATCTTCAAATCGTATTTACCCCAACATTTCGCAATAACTGCTTATTTTTCTTCAGCTAAAAGAAGAATTACTGCAAATTGACCCCAATAAAAAAGGCGACCCTTGTGTTTTCTGGTAAAATACCAGTGAATAAAAGCAGCCCAAAAAGACAAGGAGGTCGCCTATGGCCA
>DAOWID010000216.1 GCA_030641115.1 Planctomycetota bacterium
CGCTACCAGGATTCGCTGCTTGAGGTAATTAAGGCCAAGATCGAAGGAGTTGAACCGTCGGTTGCTGTGGAGGAAGAACGCGTGCAGGTTTTGAACCTTATGGAGGCACTCAAGAAAAGTGTAACAAAGTCAGTCAAAATGAGGAAGGTCAAGAAGCCCGCGGCCAGGACTGCGGAAAGGGTATTAAAAAGGCAGAAGAAGGGGGCATAGTAAGAGTCTTATGTCTAAAGAACCAGCAAACCACTCAGAGCTGCCCCGGATGATCAAGCCAATGCTCGCCCAGGCGAGGTCCGAGCCATTTAACTGCGATAAGCACCTTTTTGAAGTAAAGTGGGATGGGGAGCAGCCGACAAGGCCGCAATCCAGCGGGTGAAAGTCCCGCCGTGTCAGTTGCCCGTGTCGGACACGTAGCGATGCCACATCTCGGAATGGGTAACCATCCGGGCGATGCGTGGTGTAAACGGCCCGGCCGCCCTGAGCTTATATGTGCTCAGTGGTGGGCGCAACCGGAGGGCCTAGCAAGTATGGGAGCTTGAACATAATGGAATGACTGCAGCCCCGAAATTTACTCGTCGTAGAAGTTGCATTGCGACGGTTGTCTGGCGTGCCGAACCTGTCCGTCCTGAGGTGAGGCCGTAGTCCTTCGGGTAGAAACGGGTAATTGCATACGATATACCACTGGGCCGATTAGCCAGTCCAGATCTGCGTGCAATCCGTCTGAACGTTCAGGAGTAGCCGTTAGTCCGAGTCGCATAGCAGCAGTGCTGAGAATGGCAGCCTCACGATAACATCTTCCCGGCAAATGGTGCTCCTCATCAAAGATCAAGAGACCAAATCCTGCCCCCATCTTACCCATGTGAATATAAGCACTGTCATACGTTGTTACCGTAACCGGTCTGATGTTGAACAGGTTGTCGCCGACAATTCCCGCATCATAGTCAAAGGCCGCTAAAATCCGACGGTGCCACTGGTACATCAGATCGCGAACCGGGGCAACCACCAGAGTCGCTATCTTCGTTTGCGCCATCGCCGCAAAGGCTATCTCAGTCTTACCAGTGCCCGTTGGCATAATTATCTGTCCACGCCGACCAGCCTGTACCCAGGCTTCAAGGGCCTCTGACTGTTCTTGACGTGGCTTTGGAAGGTCTATTTTCGGCCAAGAAATACCCACAGGTTTCATTACCCCGTCAAAGAAAGAGAACCCGAACTGGTCGTCTAAAGTCTTGTGTACTTGAGCATAATGGATTGCATCGCAGCGCCACGCCCCAACTCGAATGTCCCACCTCCAAACAGATAAGTCGACAGTATTGGGTAGCTCTTTACGTTCCAAGCCCTTCAGTAGGAGTGTTCCACGATCAAAGGATAGAGATATTGGCCTATGTGATTCTATCTCGTTCATCAGCAGGTATCATAACAAGAACACGTTTCTCTTTCCACGTTCACATTAGAAGACACATGAAACGACAGAATGATTCCTCCGTAGCAGTGCTTGTAAATAAAGACGTGCCGAATTTCCGGTAGGGAAGGGGACCCCCGCTTATATCCTAACCTTCAAGAAGGGCTTAAAGATCAATGCGAAAACCAGCGAGGCAACAAAAAAGTAAATCAGCCACCAGTCAGTGCCGCTGGTTCGGGACGAGCGGTCGGGATAACTAATGCTGATGGACTGGACAACCGAATCGGGACCAAAAGGCTTCTCCAATGGATGCAGCAGGATATCAGACCAGTGCCACGCGGGCCGTTTGGCACTCACACGCATAAAGCCATCACCAATGGCGAGTTCTTTTCCAAGTTGCTCTTTGTCTACTCTAAAAATTATACGGTGGTATCCATTTTCACAGGCTCGGATTTCCCAGCACATTTCCCGCTTACTGAAAACCCTAACTGGGCCTATCGTCACCTCAGTTGCAGACGTTGGCTCAATACTTACGGTCGGCCAAGGTGTTTCGACGTTACCGTCAAGCTTCATGGTTACTACCGTTTCTTCTCCCGGTAACAACGGCCGAGACTGATACCACAGGCCCATTTGAGCCAGAAGCAAAGAGACCGGCACAATCATCACCAGCATCGGCCGGACGCTATGAATTAGCAATAGCAGCGCTCCTCTAAAAACTCGTCCTTGCGCTTGTAAAGTCACCGCTATACTATCTTTGAAGAGCTTCAGAGCGAGCATGTGGGCCTTGATATCATCCCTGACCCGTCCGATAGCACGCTGATTCGAGGTATACTTGAAAATAGTCAGCAATGCGACCCCTATTACTGCTGAAATGATGGTGTTCGACAACCACCCTGGAAGCACGGCAATGGGGGCCAGCAGAACCTTGGCCAAGGTATTTATCAGCACATTTACCCAGATTATAATCCGAGCGAAAAAATTCATTACTGAATGTAGCCTAATCCACGAAGCTGGTCCGCTACTTTTTCATTCGCTTGCTCGGTTTCATATTTGGCAAGCTCCTTTTCGATGATATGAGTAACAAACTCCTCCACGCTGCTGTATCCCGCAGTTTCGGTTGCCTTTTTCATCCGAACAAGAAGGTTCGAATCAATCTTAATTTTGGCCATCTGTTTAACGCCCTTATTTAAAATACCGTAATACGTTAGTCTATGTCGCAAAAATGTCCTTACCCACCATTGAGGGCGTGCGGTCTTTGGGGCCTGTGGTGTGTTTGGGGAAAAGGTCCCACCTATGTGGGAACATACTCCTGTCTGGTCTCGGCCGATCTGTGCCGACGATTGCAAAAACAGATCATCTCCTGCTTAAGATCATGGCAGCCGGAGTTCTTTTCAGGTAGTACAATAAACCTTGATTTTCATTCCATAGTTCACTTCGGCGAGGCATCTGAAATGGAAAAGGTCTGGTGCGGTAGCCGCAATAAGGCAATGAAGGGGGCAAATACGTTTTTTGCTCAGGATGCTGA
>DAOWID010000088.1 GCA_030641115.1 Planctomycetota bacterium
CCCATCATCTGAGAATTTCGGACTATCCGGTACATCGACCCACGCGTCGGTAGTTTCGCGGAAAAGTCTACTGGCCGCCCCTCCCCGCTTCGAAGCGGTATTGAAATCAAGCCAGGTCTGTGCCCGGTCTTGCACATAGAAATACATCTTCTCACCATCGCCCATCCAGCCGACCCCTGTTATCAAATACGTCCCTTGAAGGTAGTTATCAAGCTCAACCCATCGTACAGGCCCTCCCGCCGCTGATACAACCCCTACTCTGGCCTTTGGATTTGGCTCACCCGCCCGTGGGTAAGCTGTCTGCTCCACTCGCTGCTTCTTCCTCACGTTGTTTACAACAGTAAACTCGTTAACCGGACTGTCATCAAACTGCATGAATGCAATTGCTGATGAATCCGGACTCCACCAAAATGCCTTCCAGCGGCGGCCAAATATCTCTTCATAATAAACCCAATCTGCCTCGCCGTTAGAGACCATGCCACCGCCACCACTTGTCAGTGCCCGTTCGGTCTGCGTTGCGATATCGATCACGTATAGGTTCTTATCGCGAACAAATGCAACGAATTGCCCATTCGGAGCGAACGTGCTGCACTCCTCCTCGCCCGGACTATTCGTCAATCGCACGGCGGTTTTCCCATCAAATGTGCAGTAGTACAAATCGTTTTCATAATCAATCAGAATTGCACTTCGGCCCGGGTTCATTTCAAACCGTGTCCGTTTTGACAAAGACTTGGCGGTCTTTTCATCGATAGTAGGCAAGCTCTTCAAACCTTCAGCCGGCTCGTTCGGCTCGAAAAATGAATCTGAGCGTCCGCTTACAGCGTGCACTTTATATAGTCTGCGATCGCGCACCTGAAGATAATGCTCACCATCTTGGAGCCAGGTTAAACCTGAAACAGGTGAGCCGCTAAAACTCACTCTTTTCTTCGAATCGTATATCGTTTCAAATGTAATAGGTTTATTGAATTCACGCTTTTCTCTCAAGGGCCGTACCAGCCCATGCGTTATCGGCACATACTTGTTCAATCCAACAACAGGATAGTCATTCCCTTTCTTGAGCTGCCCAAAAAGCCTACAAATTTTTGCTCGCTTTTTGGAATTTGGTTCAAGTAGCTCTTTTACTTTGTCCCCCAACTTCTGATTCGTTTTCACGAAAATCGTACATGCTCGAAAACGTTTCGTCTCTTGCCGACGCTGAGTCGTTACCACAAAAGATCGCCGTCTCTTAGCCTTCTTTTTATCGTGCGTAATCTCCCTTATGCGGTACGCCTCAACATCAAGCTCAATATCTTCACGAAGCTCACAAACTTCGATATCTGCCCGCTGCAAATGTTCGGTCAGCTTCTTTAGCTTCGCAGGAAAAAGATAGGCATAAGGCTGCTCCGAACCTTTCGCAGCCTTCGATTCTTCCTCACCCTGCAGGTTGTTTGACAGGACGAGAACAAGAAAGCCAGCTAAGATTAAAGCTGTCAATATGATATCAATTGCGAAGAATTTCTGTTTTGCGTTTGTCATCTGTTTACTGGGACAGAACAAACTCAGCCAGGTCGTTGATCTGTTTCTCGGTTAGATTGGATGTCGTGCCGTGTTTATCATCGGAGTTATAAATTGTCAACACGTCTTTCATGGTGGTAGCCCGTCCGTCGTAGAGGTATGGTGCGGTCCGCCAGATTTCTACCAACGTTGGGGTGTCAAACTCTATGCCCTCCTCTCTATCCTTGCCTGTACCCACATCGTATTTTTTCAGATCGGTGTATAACGGTCGCTTATGACATGAGGCGCAGTCAGCTTTTTTGAATACTCTCCGCCCTCGTCTTGCAGACTTACTGAGTTTGCCGTTCACTAAATATGGGCTTGGAACCGTTTTTAGTGACTTCAGGTACTGATCGATTGCCACGGATTCGGCTTCCGGGCGCACAGTAAATAGGATGTGCTTGAACCCCATCCGCACACCCACCTCGGCCCCGCCGCGCACACCTGTAATCATAGCCGGCGGCGTCTTGTGCGCAAGCAGCAGACTCTTTGTGTTCTTGGGATTGCCGATACCATCGTTAAGCAGGTCCCAGTTTAGGCCGTCGACTCGCCCACCGCCGGGATGGCAGCTCGCACAGCTCTGCCAGCGTTGAAAGCAAACCGAGGCATCGTTGAAAAGCATTTCTCCTTTGCGTTTCACAGTCATCTCTGGTGTCGCGCCAAGGGTCAAAGCGGTGACTTTAGGCTTTGGCTTCGTGCCGATATCCACCAGAGTCATGCTGTCGGTAAAATATTCTGCGACGTAGACTTTCGATCCGACAACTGCAAGCGCGCGGGGGCCATTTCCACAAAGCTTAACGCGCTGTCGAATCCCGTAGAGGAAGCTGAGCTCATTAGGAATGGTACTGTAAGATGTTGCACTATCACTGACATATCCATATTGCCCCTGTCCGCCACGAGCGGAGTCTTGAGCTGACTTCGCACTGTCATGATGTTTCTTGATTTTGTCGAGCATAGCGGCTGCGTCGATGACGCTCAGTTCATGGGTCCCTGCATGGGTGACACAGATGTATTTGCCGTCGCTTGTGCAGGCTACAGCCCACGGATTAGCCGCGCCATAATCCACGTCATCCAGAAGAACAGTATCAATCAACTGTCTACTCTTGGCATCGATAATGCTCAATGCATTGGTATTCATCCAGCCCCGCTCTAACTGAGTGGTTGGTAGAGTATAGCGGGCGAGTATGTGGGTGACATATACATACCTTCCATCAGGAGAAACAACAACGCCCTGAACCGCTGTACTTCCATTCGGCAAAGAAATCGACGCGTCAATACCCATTGCTTCCGTATCTATGACAGATACCTTACACGCAACGATTCCTGCATCGGCCGGTCCGGCCGGAAGATGATTGCCGACAAAAAGCCACTTTCCATCCGGCGTGATGTCAGCAGCAACAGGCTCCCGCAGAACAGCAATTCCGCCTGCGGCGGACCGTATGACGGACTTGTTTTGTTCAATATTGATCACCGATACATCGTTGGTGAAACGGTTGCACACGTAAAGCATACTGCCGTCAGGGCTCAGTACCGGAGAACACGCACCGTATCCGGCTGGAGTTTGTCTAATAATCCTGTCGGCACCCGTCTCGATAACGCAGAGATGCCCCTGTGGCCCTGCGCACGTTACGTACAGGTATGCGCCATTGGCGGTTAGTGCAAGTCCGGTCGGCTCGGCGGGGACATCAATTGTCCCTGTAACCGTATTGCTTTCGGTGTCAAAGACCCCGACTTGTTTTGCGGCGGCCTCAGCGACATAGAGCGTCTTTCCCTGGTTGTCTGCTATCATCGCTGAGGGCGAGAGATAATTCTCTCCCATAGCCAGCGAACCCGGTGTCAAATACAAAATCGTGCCTATTGCAGCGATGCACCCAACCAGTCTTAATGATGTCTTACTCATCATGAATCCTTTACGATTGATACTATCTGCATTTAGCCAACATTTTACGCGATTTTCTCTGTGCCTGACAGTTTAATTCC